>JARGOJ010000118.1:3158-13759 GCA_029210225.1 Planctomycetota bacterium | reverse complement strand
AGCCGCCTTTGAAAATGCCGAGTGTTTTTTCAGGAAATCGATTTTTTCTTCTTACGAGAGGTCGGATGGGCTCACTCACTCTCTCCTGCAGCGTTCTGTGAGAGGCGTAATTTCACGGGTCTAGAGCGATCGATCTCAATTCGCCCGGTCGCTTCGAGAAGTGGAAAGACGTAGGAGGAGCAGGCCTTATCATGATTTTGACCGCGAATCACGCCAGAGAGGACATCGTCGCTTAGGAGAACCCAGTGGCCTTCTTCTTTTTCTCCAAGGTCACGGAGAAGTTGCTCCGCCACTTGGAAGACTTCGATCTGAATCGTGACTTTTCCGCCGCGGGAGGTTCTCACGGCCATCATGTCGTCGCCGGTCTCCAAAACCTGGAAAGGACGGCCAGCCTTGCCCCCGGGGGTTTTAAACTTTTCCTTCTTCAGCTTCGGAATACACTTGATTGCTTCGTAGGGATCATCGATCACGGAAACCTCACAGGTTAAAAGGTCTTATAATCTAGGAACGTATAGGTCTGGTGACAAGATAGAAAGGCTAGCATGACTTTTTCCTCACGTTTGTGGCGCGTACTACGCGGAGTATCCAACGATTTTGAGGGGGTCGACCCCGACGAGCTGCTGAAGAAACTCCGCGCCGCGAGACAAAGAGCTCAAGCGGCGGCGGGCCAGCAGAGCGGAGCGGGTTCTCGACCACGAGCCTCCCAAACAAAGACAGGGGGTGTCCCCACGGATGTGGCTCAGGCTTACACACGCCTTGAAATTCCGACGACAAGCACAGTTGACGAGGCGAAAAAAGCTTGGCGGAAGCTCATGCGGAAGTACCATCCCGACCGACATCAAGGAGATGAGCGGAAACGAGAAGTCGCGACCAAAGTCGCCGCGTCTTTGACCGAGTCCTATGAATTAATAAAGGAATATCGCGAGAAGTATGGGCACGGATAATCCAAACTGTGACAGAGTGATGAACTCTGGCAGACATCCCAAGGGTTATTCTTAAAGGACTTCGTGTTTGGCGAAGATCTTTTTCACGGAATTAGGGCATGGAACGATTTCACCTCAAAGTCACATTTGTCTTCATCGTGACAATTCTGTTGCCGAGTCTGCTTCTATGTTTTTTCGCGCTCCAAGCCGTTAACTATCAGCGAAAACAGCAGGCCCAAACAAACCGGACCCGGACCCAGAAGGGCGTGGAGTTTCTCAAAACAAGCATCAACACCGCCTTCGATGAATCTCGCCAAACCCTTGTCGATAGTTTACTCAAGCGTCAACCAAAGGCCCTGAAGCTCACGGATTATGTCGAGGAGTTGCGTGCCCTCGAACGGCGCAACCCCATGCTCAAGAACCTCTTTATCTTCGACAAGAAGCTCAGGTTGGCCTATCCGGTCCCGAATTCCCAAGAAGCCAATATCGAAATCGCGAACCTCTATCCGGCCCATTTCAACAGCGCCCATCGGTTTTTCGGCGGCGGAATGGGCGCGGCCATTGGGACCAGTAAAAACGCCCACGACCTCTTCGTCGACATCAAGAAGCAGTTTGAGAGCGGGCAACATAACCGCGCCCTCGCCCGCCTCGATCAATTGATGAACGATCCAGACCCTCGCATCAAGCTCTCCGCGACCCTCGAAGCCGCACGCTTTCAGTTCAAGTTGCAGAATATCCCGACAGCCATCATTCTTCTCGATCGCCATCGCCGCGCCGACACAGCGATTCTTGGGCCCCTTGAGCTCAAGGGGCACCCAGTGGCCGCAGCGATTCGAATTGAGCTCGCCATGGTTTATGAATCCGTTGGCAAGCAGGCCATGGTCACCGATACCATCGACGATCTCATCTCCGATTTGGAACGACAGGCTTCACTGATTCCTCGGGATATCCTCGAAGAGATCAAAGACAAAGCGATGCTCAGCCTCGAAATTCCCGAGCGACGATTTGCTCCCCTCTTCGACAAGAGACAGGCCCTCGATAAAGCGGCCGACCTCGACCCAATCTTCCGTAGGGACCTCCAGGATTTCCAGCGCGAGCTCTACGACTCCGGTGAGCCGGTCTTCGACGAACGAGGGCTGGTCAGTTCACTGATCATGAAGAGCCCCGCTAAGCTTGGCGCGAGTTACACAAAGCACCGCATTCGCGCTGAGTATCAAGTCATTCTCTATGCGCCGGTCTTTAACAGCTCCAACGTCCTCGTCGGCCTTTGCGGATTCCAATTCCAGCTTGATACGTTCGTTCGCGAGCGTCTGGAGGGAGCGATCAATGAGAGGAACTACCGAGAACCCGACGCCCGTTGGCTCGCCACAAGTCCGCCATACGACAGTGATGCCTCCAAGCCAAAGACTGACGAAGAGCCGGTGCCCTTTGTGCGTCGCTTGAAGAGCCCCCTCGACCACATCGAATTACGCGCCTATCAAAAGAAAGTGACTGAAGCCATCCGCTTGGCGAACCAAGAAGCCCGGCTCTATGCCTGGGTTATCCTCGTTTGTATCTGCGTCGTGACTGTCGGTGTCTTTACAACCGTCTTAACCGTTCGCCGTGAAGCCCGCGCCTCCGAATTGAAGACTGACTTTGTCGCCAACGTGACCCACGAGCTTAAGACTCCCCTGACCTCTATCCGGCTATTCATCGAGACCTTGGAGCTAGGACACGTGGATAGTGAGGAAGAGCAAGAAGAGTGCTTGGCGATTATGGCCCGGGAAACCGAGCGCCTGACTCGGCTTATCGATCGACTGCTGGCCTTCTCAAAGCTCGACAAAAAGGCTTGGAAGTTCCGTCTCACTTACGAACAACCAACGGTGCTTATTGAGGAAGCCATTGAAGTTTATAGGAACCAACGCGGTCATCAGAACGTAGAAGTCACTGTCGAGAGTCTTCAGAATCCAAAGGTTGCGGTGGACCGAGAAGCCATGATTGAAGTCATTTACAATCTCATCCACAACGCCCATAAATACACCCCGCAAAAAGGCCGAGACATTCGTGTCACGGTTGCTGAGCGTCGCCGCGACATTGCCATTTCGGTGGTTGATAACGGCGTGGGTGTGCCCCGGAGAGACCGCCGACGCATCTTCCGAAAGTTTGAACGCGGACAATACGCCGAACGGGCCCAAATTCAAGGCAGTGGCATTGGCCTAACCCTCGCTCGGTCTATCGTCCAAGGTCATGGTGGTGAATTAAGTTATGCTCCCAACAAGCCACAGGGTAGCCGATTTATCATCACGTTGCCAAAATAGAAGAAGTCCCCTATGAGAGCCTTAGGAGCCGAAATGGAAACGATACTGCTGGTTGAAGATGATCCAGCCATTCTTCTCGGACTCAAAAAAAACCTCCGCTACCATGGCTATGACGTCATGGTCGCCACGGATGGCGCTCAAGGTCTGGAAATCGCCATAGACAAAAAGCCCGACGTCATTCTCCTCGACGTCATGCTCCCCACCATGAGCGGCTTCGAGATCTGCAAAACCCTTAAGCGCAATGAGATTGAGACGCCTGTCATTATCCTCAGCGCCAAGGATCAAGAGATCGACAAGATCATGGGCCTCGATCTTGGTGCAGACGATTACATCACCAAGCCCTTCGCCATAGGTGAGCTTGTAGCCCGTATCAACGCCGTTCTACGGCGTAAGCGACGCTACGACAAGACCATTGAAACCTACGAGTTCGGCCATGTCGTCGTCGACTTCACAGGTCGCTCTGTGGAAGTTGGAGAAAAGACCGTCGACCTCTCGCCCCGCGAGTTCGACCTCCTAGCCTTCTTCATCAAACACGCGGGTCAAGTTCTAGAGCGGCAACAGATTCTCAATCGAGTCTGGGGCTTCGACTATTATGGCACGGCACGAACCATTGACAATTTCGTCACGAAGCTACGCCAAAAGATTGAAGAGCGCCCTGAGAAACCCACGCACTTTCTCACGGTGCGTGGCGTTGGCTATAAGTTCATCGCTGAGGCCAAATCCTAGGAACAGCAAGCAAACGGCTCAAGTTTCCCCTGAACTCCCCCCTCACCGCGATTTGTGGAATAATAATCGGACGCCAGCTTCACTTCGAGCCGGCGTTCTATTCAGGGTCCTGCGGACCTGAGCAACGCGTATTCAGGGTGAATCTGTCCGATGGATCAAAAGAACAATCAAGCTCGCTCGACCCAACTATTTGAGTCGTCCTTAGAGGACAAAGAAGCACGGGAAGGGTTCCTATTCCGTGCCTTGGACGTTGAAGCCAAAGGGAGCATCCTCAAGAGCGATATCCTTGACGTCTTCGAACGGGTTGGCCTCTTCCCCAATGATCAACGCTTATCGGAGACGATGGCCGCCCTCAAGGCCCTGCCCAATAACCATCCCATCAACTTTGAAGAGTTCTGCCAAATCGCCCGGCGCAACCTTCTCCTCATTGAGCGCGCCATCCAAGGACACTTGATCATTCCTGATTTTGAAGTGTTCAGCGCCCAAATCACCAAGATTTACCATCAGACAAAAGAGAACAAGTCTGGTGATGTGGCCCGCTATATTCCTCAGCTAGCACGAGTTGACCCAGAGCAATATGCGGTCGCCGTTTGCTCCATAGATGGCCAACGTTTTGAACTCGGTGACAGCGAGGTTGAATTTTGCGTCCAATCAACATGTAAGCCCATTAATTACTGCGTCGCCTTAGAGACTCATGGCGAAGAGGTCATTCACCAGTACATTGGCCGAGAACCAAGCGGGCAAGGCTTCAATGAGCTGACGCTGAACAAAGAAGGCAAGCCTCACAACCCTATGATCAACGCTGGGGCGATTATGGCCTGCTCCCTGATCAAGCCTGAATCGACGACCGCCGACCGCTTCGACTACATCATGAATCGCTGGAACGCGCTAATAGGCTCGGATAAGGCTCACTTTAGTAATTCGGTCTATCTCTCGGAGCGTCAGACAGCCGATCGCAACTTCGCCCTCGGCTACTTTATGCGGGAGCACAAGGCCTTCCCTGAAGACACGGATTTGCTCCAAACCCTTGAGTTCTACTTCCAATGCTGCTCTATCGAATTGACCGCGCAGTCCATGTCCATCGTCGCTGCGACGCTCGCCAATGGAGGAGTTTGTCCTATTAGCGGGGAGCGGGTGTTCAGTGTGAAGACTGTGCAGCACTGCCTGTCACTCATGTATTCTTGCGGCATGTATGACTTCTCTGGAGAGTTCGCGTTCTCCATTGGTTTGCCTGCGAAGTCTGGGGTCGCTGGGGCGCTTATGATTGTCGTGCCGAATGTGATGGGAATCTGCACCTGGTCACCGCGTCTGGACTCATTGGGAAACAGCGTTCGGGGCATCGACTTCTGCAAGCTGCTCGTTGAAACCTTTAACGTCCACAACTACGACAACCTTCGGGGCTTAACGCTCAAGGCTGACCCGAGAAAGAGCCGTATTCAGGCCATGGCATCAGAGGTCAATGAGTTACTTCTCGCGGCCAGCAAGGGCGACCTTAGCGCGGTTCAAATGCTTGAAGCTCGGGGCACCCCCCTCGATCGCTGCGACTACGACCGTCGCTCAGCCCTTCACCTCGCGGCCAGCGAAGGTCATCTCGATCTCTTGGCCTACTTCATTAAACGAGGACTCGACCTCAACCCCATCGACCGCTGGGGTCACTCTCCCCTCGACGAAGCCTGCCGTAACAAACACAGTGGCGCGGAAGCCTTGCTTGCAAAGCATGGCGCACGACGCATCAAAGATCTTCAGTCGGCAAATGTCGAAGCAAAGTCAGCGGCGGGAGCCATTCATTCCCAAACTGATATTGAGCGTCGCTTAGAGTTGATTTGGGCCGCGAGCGAAGGAAACATTTTAGAAATTCAACGCTTGGTCGCTCGAGGAATCAGCTTGGATGGGACAGACTACGACTATCGCTCCGCCCTTCACCTCGCGGCCAGTGAGGGTCATGAAGAGGTGGTCAAATACTTCGCGAGGCAAGGCATCGTGCTGAATCCAATGGATCGATTTGGAGGAACACCCTTGGACGATGCGGTCCGTGAAGGTCACACCGCGATTGCTAATTTTTTAGAGGACTCACTCAACGCTGATTAAGTCAAAGCATTGGGGGAAATGCCGGGAACTAAACTTTGGTTCTTGGCGTAGTCGCTGTTAGAATTCAGCCTGGTATTTGATTGAGGACAGCCTTGTCATGATGAAAAAACTTGCCCTTATTTGTCTCTTCTCAACCTTCTTCGTCGGACCTGTTTGGGCCCAAGATGACGAGGAGAACACCGAGGAGGTCATTCAGCGACTTCTTGAGAAGATCATTGAAGAGGCTGAAGAGTCAGGCAAAGACGCTGTCGATCGAACCGATGCTGCTTCTGGTAAAGATCGTAAAGCCGCCAAAGAGATCCGCAGAACCCTCAAAACCCGTCGGGTGACCGTCAACTTCGATGATACGCCCTTTGCCGATGCTATGGACTTCATTCGGGATGTGACAAGCCTCAATATTGTCGTCTCGAAGAAGGCCAAAGAAGTCGTCGACGATAGCGGTAAGAAGGTCAATTTAAGGCTTAAGAAAGTGCGCCTGCGGAGCGTGCTGATTCACATTTTAGAGGGTATAGATAAAGATCTATGTTTCGGCGTGTCCAACACGGTTCTCATGATTGGCACGAAAGAAGAGTTCAAAGGGAAGTCGATATCACTGCGTTCCTACGACCTCAGCGATATCATTCGCAAGCCCAAAGACTTCCCGGCTCCTCGACTGGGTCTCCCAGACAACACCAAAAACAAGCCATAAGACGGTGAATTGAAATCTCGATATCCAGCCTTCTTCGCCGATCAATTCGGCTCTGATCAAACCTATATAGAGAACAACGGCGAGACTCTAACGATGAGGGTCCGCGGGGTTCGCTTCACCAGCGAAGACTTCGAAGACTTTGAGTTCGCTGAAACCGTCCCCGTCAAAAAGCTCGAAGAGTTCCAAATTCACCAGGGATCCCTCTGCGGCTTTTCCCTACTCTGCACCATTCCAATGTTGGTTTCTTTCCCCGAAGGAGATCTTACAGCTCAACTACACGTAAACCTCGTGGTCGGCCAACCTAACGACCGCGGCAACATCAATGACTCCGACCTCGCTTTCCAGCTCATCTGTGACGACCTGGATATCAGAACAGAGAAGGGTCATAGTTCTTTCGAAGACGGGCTCAATGAAATCAATAGTCGTCTTCCCTCAGGGGTCTATCTAAGGGCCTGTTACAGCTGCCGGTATTCGGATTATCACCCGGTAGGAGAATCAGCCTTCGGTCATATGGCATGCTTTAGGGACAATAAAGAGGCTTACTTGAAGGTAAAAGCCAAGGGCGAACTCTTTAAGATGTGGGATACCCTTAGTCTTTACGTTCAGGAAACACATGTTTGCCCAGAATTCGCCAAGCGTCTCCCCAATCAGTTCTATAGAGTCTGAAATCAATGAAACGAAAGCTCCAGAAAGGCTCCCTCGATGAAAAAACGCCTCCTCGCCCTCGGCACCGGCTCCCTCATTTTAACTTCACTGCTCATTGGAGTCGGCGTGGTTCAGAGTGAACCGAAAGAAGTGCTCACCGAGCCGACCATCGACTCGAAGTTTTGGAAGCAATGGGGCGACGGCCAAGCGGAAGTCGCTGGCTATGACCTCACCTTTACCCGTTATGGACAGGCCAGACAGGGCACCGCGATCACTATTTTTGTGACGGAGAACTTCTCCAACAAGAAGCGAGTCAAAGCCGATGCAGGCAACCCCGAGAACGATACTTTCCCAGTGATGAAGCTTAACCTCATTCAAGATTTCCGTACGGGAGTCTACGACTACAACATGATGACGAGCAGCTTCGTCAGCCTCGCCGAGGTCAACAAGCGCGGCGCGGGGCTCGCCACCAAGGTTAGCTTCTCAAGCCAAGAGTGGTGCGGTCATGTCTATCACCAAATGATGTTCGATAAGGACGCTGTTCGTTATCAGTCTCACAGTTACTTTGACGGCGAAGCCGATGCGAGCGGCAAACACAAATATCCTGACAATGGCATCGCCGAAGACGCCCTCTTTCACTGGGCCCGAGGCTTCGCAGCCCCGGCGCTAAAAGCTGGTGAGACCAAAACAATCTCGTCACTGCGTTCATTAGAGGTCGCCCGTCTTTTTCATACCCCCGTTGAGTGGGAAAAGATCATCCTGTCGCGCTCAGCCAAAACTGAGAAGATCAAGGTGCCAGCGGGAGAATTCGATGTTGAAACATACACGGCCGTCGTTGGTGATACGATCGCGAAGCAGCGAACCTGGACCTTCAAGGTCGAGTCAGTCGAACCTCACCGCATTGTTCAGTGGAGCAACAGCTTGGGACATAAGGCGTCATTGCTCGCCAGCAAGCGTATGAAGTATTGGGAGTTAAACCGCAACGGCGGGGAGAAGATGCTTGAGAAGATTGGTCTGAAAGCTCGCCCCAAGCGTCATCCTTGAGGTCAAACTATGATTCCACGCTTCTTCATTACCGATCAGAGCAACGATAAGCCGAGCAGCAAACGCTGTATCTTCGCGGATGGCTCGAAGGATAAAGACTTCCGTCCTGGGCAAGATTTAGAGCTGAGTCATTGGGTTCCGAATCAGACTCCCGAAGCGTATAAGGCTGACACATCGACAGAGATCTGTTTGAACTATGTGGCTCAGAGTGAAGATAGAGACTGGGATCTGGCGATCAACAACCACACCGACGTGGACGGCCTGCTCTCTATTTTTGCCCTCACTCAATCGGAGCTGGCCCTTCAACATCGCGAGACGGTGATCGGCGCGGCGGAGATGGGGGACTTCTTCAACTACGCCCCGGAGGATGCCCAGCGTCTATTTCAGGGGCTCACATTGCTCATGAATCGCCTGAGCCGGGACAAGGAAAACCCCCAATACATCTACGAATGCTGCCTACAAGAAGCGCAAAAGATCTTATTGGGGACGCCGTCTCAAAGTTCAGAGATTGAAAAGGGCCTCGCGGCCTTAAGCGCCTCGATAGACAAGATCGATTCAGGAGCCATAGCGAGGCGCCAGCTCCACGAACGCTTTGTCAGCTACGAGATTCCAAGAGAGTTCACAAAGAGTCCTGCTGAGTCTCGCAGAGCCCGCAAAATGCCCAGTTTCAACGCCCTCCTCGATGACTCAACACTTCTTCTCCCTCAGGCACGCAATAAATATGATCGTCAGCGAATCCAGCTTGTCAGCGTCGAGACGGAGCGGGGCTTTTCCCACGACCTCCACTACCCCGCCTATAGCTGGGCCGAAACCCCAAATTCCTGGCGGGCTCCAGGGCTGAGCATCACCGGCAGCGTGAATGTCTATTTGTATAGCCATCCCCAGTTGATAGAGGCTCTCGCTGTGTTAAACGAGCAGGAGCGAGGAGAGGGAAACTGGGAGTCCATTGAAAAGTTGACCCCCTTTACCACAAGCCTCAAGAGGAAATATCCCATCTTCGCTTCATTTATGGGCATTGAGGGCGGTGTGGGGTGGAGCTCATTAAGCCCGGAGCTGGTCGGGAGCACCCTCGCTGAAGCCTTTCTAGAGAGCGCCGAGTGAGACTTCCTTGGCCGTTCACTCTCTGTCCTTTTCATTCCATGCAATAGACACAAAACGAGTAGAATAGGGTTGTTGCTCGTTTTAACTGGAAGCCCATTCGGAGGGACCGTGCGCTCATTCTTGCCCCTTATCCTGATCTTGATGGCCAGCACCCAAGGCTGTGTGACTGCGAATACCTGGACCTCCGACCGTGCACGCATCGTTTCTGAACCCGAGGGCACCTATCACAGCCTCGTCGTAAGAGAAGATCTCGTTGAATGCAATCTCTTCTATCAGGGTGATGCTGGTGTGAAGATTCAGAAGTTTCAGGCCAGGAAAGCCCCCTTCTTTTTCCGTCCGACATCGAGTTGGGATCTCTGGTGGGCCTTTCCAGTCACTGCTCCTCTCGATGTCACCCTCTTCGTTGTGACCAGTCCATACGCTTGTGTTCAGAAGGCTGTGGCCTCTGTTGGAGAAAGGAATCTCGACTCTCCACAAGAGCTAAAAAAAGGGGAAACAATTCCGGCTTACCTCACGGGAACGGCCACTCTGACCTACACAGGATTAGAAAGTCCCCTAGAACGGGCCCTCTATAACAGCTTCAAAAACAAGTATGGGGCCTCGTACGCATTTAACGGCACAGCCCAATTGCAGCGAGGCAAGTCGATGCCTTACAACCAACGTCTGCTTATCACTTATGAAGACATGATCTTAGCCTGCCTCGAGGAAAATAAAAATGAAGCTGAGTTTCTTCTGACGATCTCTGGCCTTCGCTTTAGAAAGGCGATCCCATTGTTAAGACTCATCGAGATCCATGATGAACTCTTGGACAAAGCGATTGGTAAGCGTGGGACGGACTTCTACCTAATTACAGCCGCCAGGAGAATGGAGCAAAACTGTAAGCTAAAACCGGACACGCCTGCTGAGATCAAGGCCGCCATACTAGCGATGAAAAGACGCCTCAGCGTCATCTTAGTCGAGATCACAACACGCCGAGAGGCCGAAGCAGAAAAACTCGCGATGCGTCAGGCAAAAGACGCTGCAAGTGAGCGAAAGAAGAAGGTTCTTAGGTTTTACTCGGGTCTCCCACGCGCATACACTTATTACAGC
>JARGOJ010000118.1:0-3148 GCA_029210225.1 Planctomycetota bacterium | reverse complement strand
TTCATATTCCTACTACAGCACAAGGAAACTCGTCCGAGCCGGCGACTATGAGCTGTTGATTGTGCCCGTGAGGGATTTGCCCAAGTGGGCCGTTGTTTTTGATGGACGTTGGATTGTAAAGGCCAAATACCGCGGCAAAAAAAGGGAATTGCCCGCCCTCGCCGCTATTGAGATTTGTCGAAAACTAAAGCCATGCAACCGTTGCAAGGGAACAGGCAGCGTTTGGAATGGGAAATACAACGCTCGGAGCACGAGCGCACGTACGAAGCTGGAAACAGTCAGAGTCGTTGACCAGCACGGCCGCACCGTTGGATCCCGTCAAGCCTCTGTGACCCGAGGAGGCGGAACTCAGTTCTCCAAAGCGATGAATGATTGTGAATCCTGCGATAAGCTTGGCGTCGATTTCAAATAGACCACGCTCATCTCCGCGTTCCAAAACTTAGAAAACACATCCGTGTCTAAGCATCCACCCTATGATCATGAGCGGAAGGCGCCCTTAAACAACAAGGTGAGGAGTGAGAGCATGGCGAGGCCACCTAGTCCATAGGCGATTCCTGACCACCAAGGCGATCCTTCTGACACCTTGACCTGCTGCTTAACAGGCGCTTTCGCGCTTGGTTTTGGCGCTGGCTTGACCTTTGGTTTATCCGTCGCTTTGGGCGAGGACGTTGGACTTTGCTGGGGCTTGTTATCGAGACGCTCGTTAACATCTCCAATGGGCTTCGATTTCTTCGACGCCGGCGCAGGATCCTTAGATCCGGGTAAAGTGCGGTGAGGTTCTTGGACACAACCTCCGGGCCCCTCGGCGATCCCTTGAGAACCGGCATTCTTAGGTCCTGGAAGCGTAGGTCGTGGTTTCTGAACGCAACCACCAGCACCCTTCGCGATCCCCCGCTCAGCGCGAGCATTCTTCTCGATGGGGGCGTTGGCCTTTTTGATTTCGTCCGCGAAAACAGGGCTGAGGCTTAGCAGAATAGTTGTAGTGATGAGAAATAGCCTCATAGCGGTCTCCAAGAGCTTTGTGTTGTTGCTCGTTTGACTCGCATTGAGGCTATCAAGTTCCCGAAGAATCAGAAACTTATTTGGCTTCGTTTTTCAGGCCTTCAATGATTCCTTCGGGTTCGTCTATGTCGTTAAAGAGGAAACCACGGAAAGAGCGACCCCAGGCATTTTTGGAGCCGAAAACATACTCTCCGGTGCGTCGATCGTAGGCGAAAGCTTGAATCAATCCCCAGCCTTGGTGAAGGGTATATCCTAACTCGAAAAGCACAGGAAGCTCATCGAAGGAATTTGGAGGATCTTCGGCGGGGTTTCTCTTGAGGATGTCTGGGATTCCGATGGTCATGTGCTTGTCGTAGGTTCCGAGGCCCGCAGAGCGAACTTCCATGACGATATCGGCGCTTTGGCGATTCTTTACGCGCTTCATACCGGCCGCGACAACTTGCTCATGGACACAAGAGATCACAAAGCCACGATCGTAGGCCTTGAGGTATGAGTCGTCGACCCAGATCTTCTTGCCCTTGAGCTTGCGAAAGTCAAAGCGAGCGATTGAGCGTTCGGCAGCGGCGGTCACGAAGACCATTTCTTCCGCAGCGCGCTTGGTGGTTGTCTTACGAATCTCTCCACACGCCGCGAGAAACGGCAAGGTGAATAGAATGAGAAGGCTTAGGCGATTCATTATTCACCGTCCTTTTTAGGCGCTTCTTTGGCCGGTGTCTCTTTGGGGGCGTCTTTGGCAGGTTCTGCCTTCGCTGGCTCTGATTTGGCGGGTTCCGACTTCACAGGCGATTCTTTGGTCGCCTCTTTAGCCGGTTCTTTGGCTGCTTCTATAGCAGGCTCTTTGACCTCTGGCTTGGTATCGGCAGACTTCTTCTCAGCGTCTTTCGCCGGAGCCTTGTCGCTGGCTTTTTCGGGAGTTTTCTTTGACTCTCCGTCCTTCTCCATAGGCTTTAGACCGTTTTGATCGGCTTCTTGACCATAAATACTATTGATCTTGGCGCCGTCTTTCTTGTCGTATTCACCGGGATAACGATTCTTGCCAACAACATTCTCGTCGGGGTAGACATCATTGGAGAAGTCGAAGGGACCGAGGAGGAAGAACCACCATTGTGAGTAGTAGGCTTTGCCCCAAAGGTCTTTGGACTGAGCGACGTATTCATCGGTATCAGCGTCATAAATCCATAGTTGGAACTTGGCCCACCCTTCCTGTTTGCGTCTATTGATCACATACAGTGCCTTGGTGTAAGTCGCGACATTTGTCTGAGGAATCGGGAGTGGAAGGAAGGGAGTTCCAAAGCCGAAGTTGTTCTCGCGGTTGCCAAGGGCAGCCGATCGAACTTCAACAATGTATTCGGGGCCGAGCTTGACCTTCTTGCCCTTGATTTCATATTCCTGAGGCTTCCTCGGAACAAGGAAAGCGCCGCATTCCACGAGTTGGTGACGGATCGCACCAATCACATACTCTTTGTCGTAACTTTCAAAGAGGGTTGGATCGACAAAGACCCGCTTATTGCGGACCAGATCCGTGCCTTCTTTAAAGCTCGTCACAGCTCGTTGAGCTGCTCGGGACAATAGAAATTGCTCCGTTGAAGTTCTAGGCGTATGGGTCTCACGAACGCTACAGCCAACTAGGCCAGCGACGAGACAGAGCCCAGTCAAAACACTTATTTTTCTCAATCGATTCACCACGCTACTCACCGTACTCTCCGGAGCTTGGAGCGAGAGTATATCCAATAAAAATAAGACGACAACGCAGTTCTCCGCTAAAAGCTTTCATTTTTTACGGTTATAAAAGTCTGAGGCTCAAAGATGAGCCCTCAAATGCGCCAAAACATAGTCGCCATAGGCATCGCCCATCGGCAATTCGAAGTCTCTAACGATGCGTTGGCGCTCGGCAAAGACTGTCTTTCCGGTCAATGGATTGATCGCTTCCTTCTGATACGACTCCCTGAACAACGCAAGGCCGCGTTTTTGCCAAGCTGGCAACTCATTAAAATTGAGGCCTCGCTCAAAGAGCAGCTCGTTCTTTGCAGAGGTCGTAAGACCATCTATTTGGGAGGTCGCTCGGCGAGCATTGAGACCCTCTTTTCGCAAAGCCCAATAGCAGTGCGCTGAGAGTGAATTCCTGTGGGCGTCCTCATGACGCCAG
>JARGOJ010001221.1 GCA_029210225.1 Planctomycetota bacterium | reverse complement strand
TGGATTTGAAGCCCGAGAATGTGATGGTCGGGCAATTCGGCGAGGTCTTAGTGATGGACTGGGGTTTGGCTCTCGATGCGCGAAGCGACGCCAAGCGCGAAGCCGATCCTTTACCAGTCGCCCATAAGTCTGCGGTCACCCAACCCCTCGGTACTCCATGCTACATGGCTCCAGAGCTAGCGATGGGGCGAGGAGACTTGATCGGTGTGGCGACGGATGTCTTTCTATTAGGGGCTATCCTCTTCGAGGTTCTTTCAGGAGGGCCTCCTCACGAAGGACAATCATTGATTTCTGTTTTGAGCCTTGCCATACAGTCGAAGGCAGTGGAGTTTAAGGCGCCGGTGGCGGCAGAGCTCAAGGCGATTTGCCGGAAGGCCATGGCGAAGAATCCAAAGAAGCGCTTCCGTTCGGTGAAGGCCTTTCAGAGCGCCTTGCAAAGCTATATGAAGCACCGGGAGAGTTCGAAGATTGCCTTTGAGGGCAAGGTGAAGCTTGAAAAGTGCCAACGCCAGGTGAAGCAGCTCTTCCTCAAGGGCAAGAGCCGGATGACGACGACCGAGCGCAATCAGATTTATGGAGAATATGCGGAGTCACTCGCGGCTTATCAGCAGTCCCTCATGCTCTGGTCGGGGAATAAGTTGGCGGCGCAAGGAGTGGAGAACGCACGCTTTTGTTATGCGCGGGCGGCGCTTGATCATGGTGATTTAGGCTTGGCGGAGTCGCTCGCGGCGAAGTTAGACCCCGATTGGCCAGAGGCTAGGGTTTTACTTAAAGATATCAATTCAGAGGATAAGAAGTTAAAGCGCGGGCGAATCCTTGTTTGGCTCTTTGCGATCGGTATGGTCTTGCTCGCAGTCTCCTTGTTCTTCGGCTTGATCTTCGCGCTCGTTCGGGTCAATCGGGCCCGTGAAGGCGCCGAGCGTAAAGAGCGTGAGGCGGTAGCGGCCAAGAAATTGGCGGAGGATAGACAGGTTCAGGCGACGAAAGCCAAGCTCGATGCGGAGATCAGTCGGCAGGATGCTCAGCGTGAGAAGAACGCGGCCTTGAAGGCTCGTGAAGAGGCAGAAGCGTCTAAGATGCAGGCCATTTCTGCGAATGAGCAAGAGAAAAAACAGCGTCGCCTTGTCGAGGTGCGTGAAAAGTTGTCATCGAAGCGGGCTCAAATTGCCAAAGAGAGCTTAGACAGCATTATTGACGAGGTGACGAAGGGGGCTCAGGGCCGCGGGAACAACAATAATCGAATCTCGAATCAAACCAACGTCAAGCTGTTAGAAATCGCGCTGAAAGGCTTGGAGCGCCTTCAGGAATCAGACGTGGAGTCGGCGGGGGATTCTCCGGCGGTGATGAAAGCGCGGAATCAGATTGCCTTGGCCTACTTTGCGCTCGGGCGTTATCAAGCGGCGGCGAAATCTCATAAGCAGGCGATCGAATTGGGGGAAAAACTTCTCCTGCAACTGTCCTTAGAAGATCACACGGTCTTACTTCAATTGGCCATTTGTTATCGCTCTCAAGCTCGGACGGAGAACGCTCTAAGTCACGTCGCTGAGTTTCGAAAAGCATTCAAGCGATCCGTCGATTTATTGCGGCGCCCAGAATTGAAAAATGACTTGGACTGCCAGAAGAACTTGGCCTTTTCGCTTTTGGAATGGGCGATTGGCGAGGACAATCGCTTCAATTTTAGAGATGCGGTCATTCACTATCAAAGCGCGATTGATTGCTTTGAGAAGCTCATCCTGAAGTTGCCGAACGATAGCGCTGTGCGAATCAATAGGGCTTACGCTTATTCACAGCTAGGGAAGACTCAATCGTCCCTCGGGGATTTCAACAAGGCGGTGACGACCTTGAGAACCGGGGAGAAGCTGTGGGCAGAGTTGTCGAGGTCCTATCCGACTCTGAGTCATTATCGATATTATTGGGCCGTTGCCCTTCATGATTTAGCGGTCGCGGAACGGAAAGACAATCGTCTTAAGGGGACGGCGCTCGCCCACCTGGAGATGTCAGTGCAGCAATTGAAGCACGTTGTTTTTGTTATGCGACAGAATCAATACCGTGCGGAGTATGAGCGATTCGTTCGAGAGCTGACAAGCTGGAAACGACTTCGTTGACGCCTTTGAATTGACAAATTTCTAGTGACTCTGGACACTGATGCTCAAGACTCGTTGGAAACGATGGCGCCTTCTTTGCATCTTGAATGGGCAGCAAAGCAAGTGACTCAACGGAGATTATCGATGAAGCGGACGTTGATTTTGGGAATCGCCTCTTTAGTGCTTCCATTACTAGTCATGACGGCTTGTGACGGGATTCTTGACGCACCGAGTACAAGCGATCGAAACATGAGGAAGTGTGGGAGAAATCTAAGTGAAATTGGTCGAGCAATGTTTCACTACACCAATGACCATGGCTTCTTTCCGCATATG
>JARGOJ010000117.1 GCA_029210225.1 Planctomycetota bacterium | reverse complement strand
TTTTGAATCTTGTCGCAGCAGAAGGCCATGACTGTGCTGGCGATGCCCATAGAAAAGAAGAAGGGCACGTTGAGCAAGGGTTCTGGAATGAGATCTGGGGCAGGATCACCGGGCCAGCGTGCGACGGCGATGGCGAGGGCTCCACAGATGCTCCATGAGTGTAAGACGGCGAGTTGACGGCCAAAGGCGATGGTGGCGGTGGCGGTCAGCATCGGCAGGGGGATGAGGTAGGGCGACCAGCCAAAGCTAAGGAAAAAACGACCGATGACAATGCTCGTCAGGGTGAGCCCAGAGAGCCTGAGGACCTGAAGGTTTTTGACGTCCCGAGGTCGGTCTTTGGGAAACTCATAGAGCAGGAAGAGGCCGACCCCGAGGCCGACGAGGAACAAGCTGAAGAAGACGCCGAGGGAATTCGGATAGGGACCGCCAAAGCTGATCAGAAAAGAACAGAGGGCCGAGGTCACGAAAATGGTCAGCGCATCGACGAGATCTCGGCGTTCAAACTTCTGAAACCAACCCCGATTTTTTCGTTCGGGGTTGAACTTAAAGTTCTTCAACCGCGGTGAATTTGAGCCTGTTCGTCTCGAACGGTCAGGCCCATTATTTGGCGTCATTTCTTGTCCAACTGGTCGTCCCAAAAAAATCGGGACTGGAGAGGCAAAGCGAAAGACTATACCCATTCTGTCCCCAACACTAAAGAACCAGATTGAATGACGAGCACGGGTGGTCCTCGAAAACCCTGGAAAGCCTAGCTTCGTACCAAATCCCCGGGGCGCAATAATGGTCGTTGTGCTCCGGATTTCTCTAACAGGACTGAGAGCCTGCCTTGTCTTTGCGGATGATTGAATCGCTTTCCCGCAACGCTTTGAAAGACTTCCATGACGACTGTTCCTAAAGACCTAGTCCTCATTCCTCATTTCTTAACCGCCGCAGAGTGCGCAGCCCTCATCAAATATGGAGAGGGAAAAGGCTTCGAGCCAGCGGGGATTTCATCTTCGACAGGACGTCTGATGCGCTTGACCCAAGTTCGGAACAACGATCGCATTATTGAAGACCACGAGGATAGAGCCGAGGCTTATTGGAAGAGGATGCAAAGGCTGAGTGTGACTCGAAAGATTCCTTTAAACATAGTGAGTCTTAATGAACGCTTTCGCTTTTATCGATATGGTCCAGGCCAGAAGTTTGATTGGCATGGCGACGGCTCTTTCACTCGGGAGAACGGCGAAAAAAGCGCCGTGACCGTCCTCATCTATCTTAATGAGGGCTTTAAAGGAGGAGAGACCGCCTTCAAGGATCACGTCGTGAAGCCTGAAGTGGGTCTTGCCCTGCTCTTCCGTCATAAACGGGTGCATCAAGGGCGGGTGCTCCGTAAGGGATGCAAGTATGTCTTGCGAACGGATCTTCTCGTGGCTTCCAAATGAGAATGACCCTGGCGCATTGTCGCAGAGCGATATCGGAAGCACAGCCCGTTCTACCTTGAGAGGGCAGAGATCACCACGTCCTCACCGGCGATCGCGCTTTTTGGCGCTGTCATGATAAAATTAGCTCCAATTGAGAATGAGTTTCTTTCTCAGTTAGAGCTCGACTTTGTCATTGCATCCTGACCGCTAAAGTCAATAATAGGCGCCGTCTCACTGCTCAAACAAGGGCAGGATAGTCTATGGGAGCCCCCATCTATGAAGGATAAAAGCCGACTGCTCTTAGGCATCATCGCGCTTGTTTTCGTCGCTGTCACCGCCAACTTTGCTCGCGCCGGAAGTCGAGAGAACGCTCGACTGGCAAAGCAGCTTCGGGCAAAACTTGAAGCGCTTCACCAACTCCGCGCCGCCCGATTGTCTGAACACCAAGCGCATCGAGAACGGCTAGCACGGGTCGATCGACAAATTCAGCGATTAAGAGATGATACTCGCAGCGTCCGAACTCTCGTCGACGCCGACCGAGCCCTGATTATCAAACTTAAAGCGGCGGCCAAAAAAGCCGAGAGCGAACGCATCGGCGCCGCGCTCTTAATCTCCGAACTCTCCGATCGGGCCCTACCGATTGCCCAAAGCACAAAAGAGCGTATTGAAGGAGGCATTCCTTTTCAAAAAGGTGATCGCCTGGCCCGAATCAACGCTGTCGTGGATGGTCTTAAAGACGCTTCTCCTATTAAAAAAGGCCTCGCGATCACCGAGCTGTTTAGCATGGCCGGAGAAGAGCTGCGCTACGCCCGAGGCATCGAATTTTGGAACACAAGGCTCCCCATTGGTGAGCAGAAGATTCACGCCTATGTCATGCGCATTGGGCTCGTGAACCAAATTTACATCTCCGAAGACGGACTCCAGACCGGGGTCTACGGTCCAAAGGAAAAAGGCCTCTGGCGCAAGACGCTCAGCGACGAAGAGCGCGTGCAAGTGCTCAACGCTTTAAGAGTCTTGCAAGGACGCCAACCTCCGGAAATCGCGCCGCTGCCTTTCGCTAAGGGGGGGCAGAAATGAAGAAGAAGGTCCTCAAAAAGAGACTCTCCAAACGTGCGCTCTCCCTTTGCGTGAGCCTCTCAGCCTTGATTTTGCTCGGAGCCTGGAGCACCGCTCAGGAAGCGGATGTCCTCTCTGAGAAAGATTTGAAGGCTCGCCTCAGCGGCTTGGAAGAAGAATACAAGACGGAGAAATCGGCCCTCAACCGGCTCAAAACTGTCTGGAGCAAAGAACTCGAAGAGCGTCGAAAGACTCGGGGCCAGGCGGCTTCAACCCTGCTCAATCTTCAATTGACTCGGGAAGCCTTGATCGCGCAGAAAGCCGAGCTTGAAAAACAGCGCCGAGTTCAAAGCGAACAAAGCGCTAAGACCTTGAAAATTCTTGACTCCGTTCTCGATTCGGCTGAGGCCCATGGGGAGCAGCTGAACTTCTATCTTCAAGAGCTCCCAGGCACAGAGAAAACTATGGACCGGGTCGAGAAGATCCTCGCCGCCATGAAGAACGAAGATAAGAAGGACAAGCGCGATCAGATCGAAGCCTTGCTCCAGATCTTTGACACCGCCCACTCCCGCGCCTGCAAAATCGAAGTGCGGAAAGAGCGACTCTTTACAGCCAACGGCGTCGAAGAAGAGGTTGAACTCCTCTCCATCGGTTCTGTCTCCTTCGCCTACAAGAGCCTCGACGGAAGCCGTATGGGCCTTGCTTTGGGGAGCCCGGAGGAGGCCTCTGGATATCGTTGGGTCGAACAGCTAACCCCCGAGCTACGAAGCCAATTTAACGCTGTTTTTGCCAAGCTGAAAAACCCTCAGGGACCCATTGCGATCCCTCTCGATGTCTCAAGACGGCTTCGCATTAATGCCTTGCTAGACAAGAAAGATATTGTCTCCCAGCTTGAAGCAGGGGGCTGGGTCATGGTCCCCCTCACCCTCATTGCCATCCTCGCTTTTCTCCTCATCGTCGAGCGTCAGTTCGTCTTTCTTCTCCAAGGAACTAGCTCCAAGACTATCCAAGAAGCCTTCAAGCTTTGTGAGACGGGAGATTTCGAAAAAGCGAAGCAGATGCTCGCGGACTCGAAGGGCCTTGTGGCCCGAGTCTTGTCAGCCTGTTTGGAGAGGCGTATTGGCGGGCAGGAAGCCATGGAAAACGCCATACAGGAGCGTCTTCTCTATGAGCTTCCCAAGCTTCAAAAGCGCCTCGGTGGAATTTCTGTCCTCGGCGCCATCGCTCCCCTCCTCGGTCTCCTCGGCACCGTGACAGGGATCATTCAGACATTTGGTGTGATCAAGGTCTTTGGTAACGCAAACCCCGGGCTCATGGCTGGGGGTATCTCGGAAGCGTTGATTACAACTGCGACAGGACTTGTGATCGCGATTCCGATTTTGCTCCTCCACAGCGCCTTGAATGGTCGTATGGATAGGCTGATCAGCGATGCCGAAAAGTATGCCGCCACCCTCCTAAATATCCTGGCGCGGGACTCTGGCGCTGCTGCCGACGAGAGCGTTGCGAACGAGCAAGTATCGGCGAGGCCAGCTCCAAAGGCTGAGACTCCTGCGCCGGCTAAAACTACAGTTGTAAAGCCAGCTCCGGCTGCTCCTGTGATAGCAGAGCCGCTTGTTGAAGCCCGCAAGAAAGCAGCGTCTCCGGCCCAAAAAGCGACGCCGAAAGCGGCTCCAGAAGTCGACCCTGAAGTGAAATCGGAGCTTTTGACGAACTCCGAGAGCGCTGAGCTTGTTGAGGAGTCGGTATGAACGACCTTCAGGAGTTGTTTCATCAGGGTGGTGTGGTTCTCTGGGTTATTGGCGGGATGTCCGTGTTTGCTTGGTCGCTTGTTCTCTGGAAGTTCTTCGAGTTAACCGGCGAGCATCGAAAGCCTGTGGATTGGGCCAATGAGGCGATTGATCGCTTGAAGGCGGGACGACCTCGGAGCGCCATGGAGTGTTGCGAAGGTCAAGAGAGCTCATTGGCTCGGGTGCTTCGATTTGCCTTGGAGTCCCCGGTTATTCCGAACGCCTTCGATAGGCACTATTCGCCGTTTCTTGAATCGGAAGCGCTCCGTTTGAACCGAAGCTTGCCATTGATTGCGGTGATCGCGGCGCTTTTGCCCTTGCTCGGTCTCTTGGGCACGGTGCTCGGCATGGTGAACACCTTCGGGGCGATTACGGCTCATGGAAATGGCGATCCAGCGGCTTTGGCCGATGGTGTGTCCCAGGCGTTGATTACTACCCAAGCAGGCTTGGTGACAGGCTTGCCGATACTCTTGCTTCACGGATGGATGCGTTCACGGGTGGAGCGAGTGGTGGATGCGGCAACTCTCTATGCCAAGAAGGTCGAGTCGAACCGGAGTGTGAAGGAGGCGGCTTATGTTTCAGTCGGTTCGAAATAGGCGGCGAGGTCAGAACGAGACGGAGGTCAATATTGCTCCGTTAATCGACATGGTTTTCATCCTCCTCATCTTCTTCTTGGTGACGACAACTTTCGTGAGAGACGTGGGTTTGAAGGTTGATAAACCTCAGGCGACCTCGGCTTCGAACCTTGAGAAGGAGAGTTTGAGGATCGGTATTGCGGATACCGGGTCGATCTATGTTGAGGGGCAGAGGCTGGGGCTTGATCAGTTGCGAGACCGTGTTCGGCAGTTTGTTCTCAAAGAGAAGAGCGGCTCGGTGATTGTGATTCCCGATGAGAAGTTGTCGGCGGGGCGTTTAGTGGCGGTTATGGATGCGGCGAAGCTTGGGGGCGCGAGGAATATATCCATTGCGACCCGCCAGCGGAAACGTTGAGAGGAAGTGCTTGTGGGTCTGCGATTGTTGGGACGAAGCGTTTCTTTTGGGCTGTCACTTGGGGCCTCCGTGGCCTTGAATGGACTGATCTTCTATGGCCTGGCTCATATGAACACGCCAAAGACGATTGTGGCGCCTGAAGCTCCCGGGCCAGCGCTCTTTGCCAGGATCGATCCGAGGGTTGAGCTTGAAAAAGAAGAGCCTAAGGAAATAGAGGAAGAGGAATACGAGCCTGAGGACGAAGAGGTGGATCTTGAAATGGAGATGCCTCAAGAGACCGTCAGCCATGAGGCTATGGAGACGCCGATAGACATGTCGGTTCCAGCGATGTCCTCAGTGATGGTTGCGCGGCAGGTTCTGCGCGATCCGACGGCGAAGACCGTCGACATTCGCAAGAGCTCTGGGCCAGTGAAAGCAAGGCCTGTGAAGCGTCCTGTGATTCGCCGAGGGCCACGTCGCGCCGATAAGGTGGAGCGTCCTCCTCGGGAGCATTCAAGTAATAGGAAGCCGAAGTATCCGAGGGCTTTGGAGCGTCGGCGTCGGTCTGGTTCTGTCGATGTGGCCTTGCTTATAGATGAGGCGGGCTTTGTCAAGAAGGCGAAGGTGCTTCGGGTTTCCGGGTCGGATTCGTTTGGCAAAGCGGTCTTGGCGGCGGTGCAGGAGTGGCGATTTGATCCGGCCTGGCATCAGGGACGTTATGTGTCGGTGTGGGCCAAGAAGACCATTCGGTTTATGCCTAAGAGGTAGTCTCAGCAGGCTTTGCCTTGGATTCAGTGAGATATGATTTTCATGAAAAAAACACTGTTCGCGGTTTTGACACTGTTTGTCTTGTTCTGGGGGTCTCCAGCATTTGCTCAGGTGACTAGGCAAGATTTGGTGACCCTCTCGAAGGCGCAAGCCTCTTTAAAGGCGAAGCGTTATCCAGCGGCGATCAAGACCTTGACGGCCTTGCTCAAGCAGGTGCCGAATTTGACGGATGGTCATCGGCTGCTCGGCCATGCGTACTACGATTCTGGACAGTTGGTGAAGGCTCGGAGCAGCTTTATGACGGCCTTTAAGCAAGGGTGCTTAGAGTCGGATGTCTTGGGTCGCTTGGCGAAGATGGATCAGGATGAGAAGCGTTTTCCTTCCCTTGTGAACTTGTTGCGCTTGCTCATGATTACGAACCCTATGGACCAGAGCTGGCGGATTCTGTATGCCGATGTCTTGTTGGTGATGGGGGAGTTAGATGAAGCGGAAGCCTTGTTCAAGCAGTTGATCGAGGCGCAGCCGACGCGGAAGGATTTCTATCTGCGCCTTGGGAATTTGGCTTTGCGCCGGGGTCGCTTGAAGGACGCGGCGACGGCGTATGAGACGGCGTATCACTTGGGGGAGCTGGGGCCGAAGTTGCCTGGGACTATCGCGGGGCTTTGGTATGACCTTGAGCGTTGGCGTGATGCCCTGGCCTGGTATGAGCGGGCGATTGTTGTGGAGCCGAAGAAGGCGGAGGCCTATCAGTTACGCCGGGGCCGCTTGTTGGTGAGGATTGATGAGTTGGCGCAGGGGCAGCGGGTCTTGAAGAGCTTGAGCGCGTCTAAGGATAAAGAGAAGGCCCGGAGCGCCTTGTTGTTGCTGGGCCAGATCGCACAGCGTCAGGGAAAGACGGACGTGGCGGTGGGCCATTGGATTAAGGCGTTTGAGGCGGGTCATCGCGACGGTAAGCTCTTAAAGTTTTTGGGGCTTCACTATTTCAAGGCGCGTGACTACAAGTCGGCGCGTCGATATTTGTCGTTGATTGAGGCGGGATCTGATGATGCTGTCGTGCTCCGGGCACTGATTGCGGCGACCCTAAGGAGCGGAGATGAGACTGAGGCTCGTTCTCAATTGAAGCGCTATTTGGGGCTGTTCGGCTTGGACAAGTCGGCTCGGGCCTTGATTCGAGAGTTGGCTCGCGTCGGGTCTTCGACGAAGAAGCCCGGTTGAATTTGTAAAAATTTCATCTTAGAGATTGACTTTATTCGGAACTTTTAGACAATTTAAGCCATGCAAGTGAGACTGATTCTCATTCTCAATTAGGTCTAGCCAGGCCGAATTCTCCTCGTCTTTTTCAAAGTGCTTTAATAACGCGACTTTAAGACCGGGAAGCAGTTGAGACTGAGACTCAATATCAATGAGAAAACACCTTTCTTCCTCTGTGGGGACCGAATTTATGCGTTCAAATCTGAAAAATTCAGCAACAATGGCACTTCTTGTCGCAGCGACGGCTTGTGGCGGCGGCGGAGGCGGAGGCGGAGGCGGCGGTGGCAGCACGCCGGTAAACAACCCGAGCTACAACGGCACGAACAGTCTCGCTCCAACCGTTGCAGACAATGTCACGGACAGCGGTCAAGCCTCCCGCCTGCTCAACCTTATCCAAATCACAAGCTTCATGGACGGCGCCGGCTCCGCCATTCAAAGCGCCACTCTGGACCCCACAGCAAACACCAACACCGAGGTCCGTCTTCAGCTCTTCAAACGCTACGAAGACACCGGTGACAATAGGACGCTTCCCTTGGCCGTGACAAACGGGGTGTCCCTTCCAAACCTCCAAGCAACCCTAAACGCCATCAACACCACGAATCGCAGCCTGCTGGGTAAAACCGCCGGAAACGATACAAGCACCGACCACAAAGCCTGGGCTGTTCCTGGGAACTTCAAAGGTTGGGCGGATGCCAGCATCGTCACAGGCGGCATCGGCGGGATCGACACTCCTGAAAACCTTATCAGAGCGTTCATGAACGCTTTCAATGACCGCTGTGTCCAAGTCGCCAACAACAACAATCCAAACGATCCCGATGGCAGCGCCATCACCGATCCTCGCCTGACCCCCGAAGGTCGCGACCTTCGCCAGCTCGTTGGCAAGCTCATCAACATGTCTGTCTTCTACTCACAAATGACCGATGACTATCTCGACACAGACATGACCCAGCCAACTAAAGGTCTCCGTGCCAACAACTTGGTGCTCGACGGAACCAACCCTTACACCGCCGCTGAGCACCAATGGGACGAAGGCTTCGGCTACTTCGGAGCCGCACGGAACTACCTCCAATACTCTGACGACGAAGTCGCTCAAGCAGGCGGCCGCTCGAACTATCAGGGCGCCTTTGACACAAACGGAGACGGATCGATCAACCTCGATTCTGAGATCAACCTCTTCCTCGCTACAAACGCCTCCAAGCGCGACCGGGGAAGCGATCCAGCAGACCCAACAGATTTCAGTCGGGCCATTTTCCTCGCCTTCGTGAACGGACGCCAAAAGATCTCCGACGCCGCTGGTCGCGCTTACACCGCCCAAGAGTTCTCCGATCTCGAAGATCAACGGGACATCATTCGTAACAACGTCGAGCGTGTGATCGCCGCGACAATTGTTCACTACATTAATGATGTTCTTCAAGATATGGACTCTGAGACGAGCAGCTCTTACTTCGCTGATATCAGTAAGCACTTCTCTGAAATGAAAGGCTTCGCTCTCGGTCTTCAATTCAACCCAGCGAAACTGATCTCTCAATCCAACTTCGAAATGCTTCACACCCTCATAGGTGACGCCCCGGTCCTCAAAAATCAAACGACTGTGGCCAAGGACGCCTATCGCGCAAACTTGCGCCAAGCTCGTTCTATTCTTGGAACAGCCTACGGATTTAGCCAGGCAAACCTTGGCGACGCAGACGGAACGAATGGCTGGTAAACAACACGACCAGCGCTTTCACACAACAAAACCAGGGCTGTGCAGCGCCCTGGTTTTCGTCGTTCAGACAATTACGGAGATAGACTCATGAAACATCGCTTCCCCATTCTCTTTGTTATCGGTCTCGCAGGCTGCCTCCCCGGCGGTGGTGGAGGCAATGGCTTTGGCTTGGCCGTCAATGACAATTTCAATAGGCAAGGGTTCTTGACGAATGTTGCCACAAACCTCGTCGTTCCCGCATACACGAACTTCGCCGCTGCGAGCGCAACGCTGAAGACCGCTTGCGATGACTACGCAAGCGCCGTGAGAAACAATGCCCCCGACAAGGCGGCCCGACTCACCGCTGCACAAACGGCGTGGATCAACGCCATGGATATCTGGCAAGAAGCGGAGCTCTATCAGTTTGGTCCCGGAGGCACAGCGGGCATCGTGATCGGCGGACAGAACATCCGCGATGAAATCTATTCCTTTCCCACGATCAACGCCTGCCGCGTCGATCAAGAACTCGTCGCCAACAACTTCGGGAGCGCCGGATTCATCACTAATAACCTCGTGAACGTCTATGGCCTCGATGCTCTCGAGAACCTTCTCTTCAACACCACCGATCAAAACAGCTGCTCCGCAACCACAGCCATTAACACCGACGGCTCGTGGACAGCCCTCGTCAACAGCGGCGAACTAGAGCAGCGCCGCGCTGACTACGCCGCCGTCGTGGCGACCGAGCTTCAAGCCCGCGCCGATCAACTCCTCAACGCCTGGGATCCCAACGGACTCAACTTTTCGGCCCAACTAACAGGGGCTGGGAACGGCGTTTCTCTCTACCTTTCGGCTCAGCAAGCGGCGAATGAAGTCTACTTTGGGCTCTTCTACCTTGAGCTGATTACAAAAGATCTCAAAGTCGGAGCCCCGCTCGGTGTGACAACCCCCACTGGAGTTGACGCGAGCCAGCGAGAGTCACGGTTCGCCAATCGCTCGAAGCAACACATCCTGAACAATCTTAGAGCCTTTCAAAAGCTCTACATTGGCAACAACGCCAATGAAATCCCTCGCCTGGGCTTTGACGATTTCCTTATGAACCTTGGAGCGAACGACCTCGCGAATCAAATCAGAAATGACACTGCGGCGGCCATCACGGCCTTCGAAAACCTCCCCGGAGCAACCCTCGAAGACGACATCAACAACAACATCGCCCAGGTCAACGCCGCCTTCAACGCGCTCAAAACAGTGACCGATGCGATCAAGAACCAGCTCCCCTCAGTGCTCAACTTCGCTGTGCCTTCCCAGGGAGCTGGGGACAACGACTGATCCTCTCTAAGAAAGAAGAAGCGAAAACTCGTTCATGACGACTCCCTCCGACAAGACAAGCAAAGTCGCGACCTTGTTCCGACCCATAGACGGCGCCTCTCTGGCCGTCTTTCGCATGCTATTTGGCCTGCTGATGGGGATCGGTGCGATTCGTGTGATGGCGTCGGGATGGGTTGAGATTCTCTGGGGTAAACCGCGCTTCTTCTTTCATTACTACGGCCTCGAATTCATTGAGCCGCTCTCGGTCTCAGGCATGTACGGCCTCTACACTGCGACCGCCATCTTTGCCTTCTGTGTCGCTCTGGGCCTCTTCTATCGCCTCAGTATTATCGGATTCTTCCTCTGCTTCACAGCCATTCAATGCATGGACTGCACCAACTACCTGAACCACTACTATTTGGCCTGCCTGCTCTCCGGCCTCATGTGCTTCATGCCTTTGAATCGAGTTTGGTCGCTCGATTGCCTCCTCTTTAAGAAGCTGGCGAAGAAGCCCATTCATGCCTGGACCCTCTACTTACTCCGCTTCCAATACGGCACCGTCTATGTCTGCGCGGCCCTCGCGAAGTTCGGCACCGACTGGCTTCTCCACGCCCAACCCCTCGGCATTTGGATGGCGTCCCGAGCAGAGACCCCCATTATCGGACCCCTCCTAACACTTCCCTGGGTGCCTTATGTGATGAGCTGGGCTGGCTTTCTCTACGACCTCACCGTTCCGATTTGGCTGCTCAATAAACGAACCAGGCCCTACGCCTTCGTCGTTTTGCTTGTCTTTCACACCCTCACCTTGATGCTCTTCGATATCGGGCTCTTCCCCTTCATCATGTCCTTCGGTGGCTTGCTCTTCTTTTCCGAGTCCTGGCCTCGCCGAATCCTACGCCGTTCAATTCCTGCTCCTATTCCAAGCCAAAGCTTCTCCTGGTCTCCCCTAAGGCGATTGGGAATTTCTTTAGCTCTGGTTTTTATGACCTTTCAGGTGCTCATGCCGCATCGCCACTTGCTCTACCCAGGGGATGTTCTCTGGGAAGAAGAAGGCATGCGCTGGTCCTGGCGGGTGATGGTGCGCGAGAAGAACGGCAGCATTACCTATAAGTGTCGCGAGCGTGGGAAGTCTCATGTGTGGCACGTCAACCCAATGAAATACCTCGAATGGCGCCAGTACAAAGAACTGTCAGGGCAACCGGACTTCATTCTTCAACTGGCCCATCACATCGCCCGTGACTACAAGAAACAAGGCCTCGACGTGGAAGTTCGCGTGGAAGCCTTGGTCTCTCTCAACGGACGAAAACCAGCGCTCATGATCGACCCTAAGGTTGATCTCACTCAAATTCAAGACAGTATTCGACCCGGAGCTTGGCTTTTGCCGGCTCCAAAGACTCCCCCGCTAGCCATCGCTAGCGCCCCGGGAGACCGCTAGTTTATGGAGATTCCAGCAATGAAATTGCGGCATTCAGCCTTCCTCATCTTGCCTTTCCTCTGTCTTGGCCAAGTCGCTTTGGCTCAAGACAAAGAAGCGCCAGCGAAAGAGGCGACACCCAAGAAAGCAACAGGAACCCGGGACCAACCTAGGCCCGTCGTTCCAAAGAAAGACTCGGCGCCGGAAGAGAGCGACGACAGCCCGCCGGATTTCGGGGATTACCCCGACGACAAAGTTCCGACGAAAATGGAAGATCAAGCCAGCGACAAAGAGCTCAAGCTGGACGATCAAACAATCATCGGGAACGCCGACAAGCGTAATAAAGCTGCCGGCTCCGCCTATGCGATTGAGCAAAAGGATTTGGATCGCTACGAATACGACGATCCAACTCGAATTCTGCGCCGAGTCCCTGGGGTCTATGTCCGGGAAGAAGATGGCTATGGTTTGCGGCCAAACATCGGATTGCGTGGCGCGAACTCCGAGCGTAGCTCTAAGATTGTCCTCATGGAAGACGGCGTGCTCTTCGGCCCAGCTCCATACTCAGCCCCTGCGGCGTACTACTTCCCCGCGCTGACCCGCATGGCGCAGGTTGAGGTCTTCAAAGGACCGTCCTCCATTAAATATGGCCCCAATACAATCGGGGGCGCGATTAACTTTGTCAGCCGCCCCGTTCCCGAGAAGTTCACCGGGGGCCTCGACATTGCTTATGGCTCTTACGGATATCGCAAGGCCAACGCCCACGTTGGGGTCGGCGATGAGAACTTTGGCGTTTCTGTTGAAGGGCTTCATGTTGGGGCGAGTGGCTTCAAAGAGCTCGATGGCGGCGGAAACACAGGCTTTGTGAAGAACTCTGCCAACGCGAAGTTTCGCTTCAACACGGACAAGGAAAAAGAGGTCTTTCACCAAGTCGACGTCAAGCTCGGCTACTCTGACGAGCTGTCGAACGAAACCTACCTTGGAATCACTGATGGCGACTTTCGCCAGGACCCCTATCGACGCTATGTCTCGACCCAGCTCGGCAAAATGAAGTGGGACTGGTACGGCGGTCAGCTCGCTTACACCATGGGTGTGGGAGAGAGCATGGAGTTTAAAGTCACTGGCTATGTGCATGACTTCGAACGCAATTGGCGCAAGGTCAATAGTTTTCGCGGGGGCTTGCCGCTTCGTGACTTGCTCGCCAATCCGACCCAAGGTCAAAACGGCGTCTTTGTTTCCGTCTTAAAAGGCGAGCAAGACTCGGCCAATCCTCAACAAGCGCTCTTGGTTGGAAGCAACCGTCGCCTCTTCCTCTCCCAGGGAATCCAAGGCTCAGGAACCTTCTTCTTTGAAACGGGTGACTTAGAGCATGAATTAGAGGTTGGCGGCCGTCTTCACTATGACCGCATCCGTCGCTTTCACACCGAGGAAGCCTTTCTTGTTCGGAATCGACAATTGATTACAGAGGGAACCGGAGATACCGCGACGACCCGTAACACTGCAGAAACTCTGGCGAAGTCTTTCTACGTCACAGATGAAATTAAATGGGAGAAGTTGATTATCAGTCCAGGAATGCGGGTTGAATTGATTGACTCCGACTTTATCAATCACATGAACGGGCGCCGCGACAGCCGCCACGATGTCATCGTCCTGCCGGGTATCGGGGCGTTTTATGAGCTGTTTGAAGGAGTCGGTGTTTTAGGTGGGGTGCATCGGGGCTTTAGTCCGGTTTCTCCAGGGCAGCTTCGAGACGTCGACCCAGAGTTTGCGATCAATTATGAGGTTGGTTTTCGCCTTTGGAATGAGACCTCTAAATTGGAGGTGATTGGATTCTTAAATGATTACTCTAACCTCATCGCTGACAGCACATTCTCCTCTGGAAGCCCCGACCGATCTGTGTCTCAGCAGTTCGAAGGTGGCAAGGTGCAAGTCTATGGATTGGAAGTCGCGGGCTATAAAGAGTTTCGGACTGAAGTCGGTGTCAACTTCTCCATTGAAGCCGCCTATACGCTTTCTGTCTCGGCCTTCTTTGAGAACTTTCAGTCGGCCAATCCTCAGTTTGGCACGGTGCGTCGCGGTGATGAATTGCCTTACTTGCCAACTCATCAATTGAGCGCGACCATTGGCGCCTTTGGGG
>JARGOJ010001220.1 GCA_029210225.1 Planctomycetota bacterium | reverse complement strand
AAATTTCCTCCTGCATTAGCTTAACCATTCTCCCTTGCTTGGTAAATCATTTCCCATGAACCTCTCGGACCTTTGCGATATATTGCCGAGCCCGTTGAGCCATAGGATGATTAGGCTTCAGGCGCAAGAATGTTTCAAAGTCCTTCACTCCTTCCACTGGTTTCTTAAGTGTAAGATAAAAATATCCACGGTAGTAGTAGGCCAATGGCTCTTCACATTTAAGCTCTATAGCCCTTGTCATATCCGCGAGCGCCCTAGCATTTCTTCCTGTCCTTCCCCAGAAAACCCCACGAAGGTATAGAGCTATGGAATCCCGAGGATCGAACTTGATGGCCTTGTTGAAATCCGCCAGAGCTTTATCAAAGTCTCCTCTCTGGTAGAAAACGACACCGCGACTTCTAAATGCGGCCGCTTCTCTGGGATTCAGCTCGATTGCTCTGGTAAAATCGGCGAGAGCCTTATCGACCGCCCCTTTATTTCCCCAAATTGCTCCACGATTTGTAAAAGCCGTCGCATACTGAGGATTTAATTCAATCGCTCGGTTGTAATCAGCAAGGGCTTTGTCAAGCGCCCCTTTCCTCTCCCAGACGCTTCCACGATTATAGAAAACAATATCATTCTCCGGATCTAAGTCGATCGCACGGTTGTAATCAGCAAGGGCTTTATCATGCGCCCCTCTCTTCTCCCATATCACCCCACGGCCTCTGAATGCCCCTGCAGATCGGGAATTGAGTTCGATCGCTCTGTTGTAATTGACGAGTGCCTTGGCGAGCTCTCCTTTCTTAGAAAACAGGTTTCCAATATAGGTGAATCCGACAGCATATTGGGGATTGAGTTCGATCGCTCTATTATAGTCCGACAAAGCTCTTTCGAACTCCCCCCTCTCAACCCATAGCAATCCTCGATTCGTAAGCGTACTCACGTCTCGCGGGGCTATTTCGAGAGCTCTATTATAATCAGCGAGAGCCCTATCATAGTCTCCTCTCTTGTAAAAGCTGACCCCCCGTCTTCGGAACACGGCGACATATCGGGGATCGATTTTAATGGCTTTGTTGTAATCGGCCAGGGCCTTCTCAAAGTCTCCTTTCTTCTCCCAAGTGAAACCGCGACCATTCAGAGCAGTCGAATTACGAGAGTTCAGCGTGATTGCTCTCGTGAAATCGACCAGGGCTTTGTCAAAGTCCCCTCTTTCCCGCCAATGGATTCCACGGTTTGCAAAAACAGTATCATTCCGGGGGTCTAGTTCGATAGCTCTGTTGTAATCACCAAGGGCTTTGTCAACCTCTCCCTTCTTAGAGAAGGCAACGCCACGGCCTCTGAATGCGGCAGCGTATCGGGGATTTAACTCGATCACTCGGGAGAAATCAGCAATAGCCTTATCGAGCTCACCTCTCTGATAAAATATATTTCCACGATTGTTATACATGAGAAAGAAGGTTGTCGAATATTCTTCGATTCTCGAATAAGTCACTACTGATTCTTCAAGACGTTCCGACAACTGCAATTGATAAGCATCCACAAAAAGCGTGAACTCATTTTCTTCCCGTCGGTTCTTCGATAAACCGAGCAGTTTCTTTAGATAAGGAGTTAAATAGAATTCTTGATTCGTCAATTTTAATTCGCAAGAATGAAGGGAAAATAGGCCCTCATAACACGGCGAATACTTCTCAACGGCTTCCTCAAGCAATTCTTTACAGACTGCATCAAAGTTCGCATCCGAATAAATCCGCGCCGCAGTCAACAATTGATTCTCAGTCCGCCCACCACGCTTCAATGCCTCATCAATCTTCTCTTTCAACCTTACTTTCGGCGCCCCACGCTCCACTAAATTACGCGCCTCATTAAAGAACGCTAAAACCGCCTTCGCCTTCTCCGCGTCGTCCTCCGCTTCTCCAAGCTTCTTCTTCGCGACATCTACCTTTGCTTCGGCTTTCCGCCGCTCCTGTCCCTCCAATTCCAATGTCAGCCAGAGGTTCCCTATCAACGCAAAGAGTAGGGCTCCCACAGTCGTCGACACAATCAAAGCCGAGCGCCGCTTAATGGTTCTTTGAACTCGCTGTATCGTTGAATAAGAATAGCCTGGAATCTCATCCCCATTGAGATAAGCCCGCAATTGAGCCACCAGGTCCTCGGCCCTCGCTGTCCGACCTTCTAGCTCAAGCTCCAACGCCTGTCTGGCAATCCAGTCGATCTCTTTGGAGAGGGAGGAGTCTATGTCTCGGGGATGAGTGGCCATGCCGGAGGCTGTCGCGGTGACTAGCTCTATGGTCGTCTCTCCTGAAATCGCCCGCTTGCCAGTGAGGATCTCCACCAATATGAGGCCCAAGGCAAAGACATCGGTCCGCTCGTCAATATCAACGCCGTCAATCTGCTCCGGCGCCATGTAACCCGGCGTCCCCACCATCGTCCCTGAAACCGTGA
>JARGOJ010001219.1 GCA_029210225.1 Planctomycetota bacterium | reverse complement strand
TTTTCCACCGCTCTTGCAAGGCCAATCATTCGCTGAACAGCGCTCCAGAACACATCAATAACTCCACACCTTTTGATCTATGCATGCTCTTCTAATTAATTGAAATAAGGGCATTGAAGATAAGCTGTGATTATCCTGGGTCAAAAAAATACTTAACTCATCGCATAAGGATGCCTGTGGAGAGATTTTCTTTTTTAAGGTCCTTTTAGGGACAGCTTGAAGGCTCGATGGAGAGCGAAAAATCCAGCGCCGAAATCTCCCCAGACATTGCTGAGCTTCTCTCAAAGAAACTTGTGGGGGAGCTTCTCAAGGGTGCGAGGAAATTGTGTTGAAGAAAGGGCGAAATTGGTAAGGCAGCTCAGTTGCTCTCGCCGCTGCGTTCTGGACTCTCATCTTGGTGCGGCGCGGCTGATTGGGGAAGCTCACCCAGGGAAGGGTCCATGGGGCTGCTTGGGTTAGTAAGCTCAGAGAGGCCATAATCTTCGGAGCTATTCGACTCCGGAAGCGGTGCTAGCCCTATGTATTCACTCAGGCTGGCTCCCTGTATTGGGGCCTGAGGAATATCAGGGATGTTTTCGAGGTCACGTTGCAAACTATCGATTTCGTCCTCGTTTAAGATCGGTGTGTTCCCCGCTGACGGACGATAGAGGGTCTCTCGCAAACGATCGGAGAGGTCTTGCTCGTTGCTATCCCCAGCTGGAATGGTGTTCACGCTTTGAATGAAATCTTGGGACGTGTTTAGGTTGTCATGAAAGGGATGATAAACCTGCTCCGGTAAAGTGACCGGACCCGCGCCAGCGATCGGCAAGAGCGGTAGTGTTGGCAAGGGGGGGAGAGAGTCCAAGGAGGGAGTTGGCGGAGGAGCTTGGAGAGGAATCCTTGGCAAGCTGGCAAAAGGTGGATCCATTAAGGTTGCGTGAGCAATGTCATCGACGACGGGGAGGCCAACAACCTCAGCCTGAGATGCCATGGAGACTCGATTGATTCGGATGCGTTCGGAGATCGGGACGCGATTAGGGGGGCGTGCCTGGGCAACTTCGCGATCTGTGGGAGGTCGGCGCCGACGTCGCTCTTCAGCTGGTAGTGTGTTGTTCTGTTGACCAGAGAAGGCAAAGTAAAGGGCGACGGCGATCCCTTGAGCGAGATAGGCAATGATGATCCAGGAGTAACCTTCGACTAAGCCGAGGACCACTGCAAAGAAGGCGAGAATCACTTGGACGATGAAAACGAAGCTGATCCAACTTTGCTGAGGCTGGGTGTCACGGCGCGTTCGGGTGGCGCGAGCTCGTCCACGAACTCTTTCTTTGCGTAACTCTCTAGCGAGCTCACGAATTTCATCGGGGCGATCACAACGTGGATGAAGGCACGCGGTGCAACCAGAGTTCTCTACCCAACAATCGAGGTGGTGGGGGGCTCGGCAGGCTGTACAGAGTGTCCTTTTGCTGTTATTGAGCTCGTCGTGACAATAGCCACAACGCGGGTTACTGAACTCATTTTCCCGTAACGCGATCTTCAAGGACCCAAACCATCCCTATCTATTTGGAACTATCGCACCTGTGCCTGCCACATGTCCTTCCAAGGCGCGAACAGAACAAGATTCTTGCTCAAATTCGACGAGAATTCATGGAGAAACAAAAAATTAGCTCCGAAAGTCCCCGTCTCAGTCTTTTCAAGTTTATTATACCGCTCAATACCTTTTCCTCACCGACACAACCTTTAGCCGGCGATATTTATTGTCAACTCTCAAAGAACATCGAGTAAAGAGCGAGATACTTTTTGAGTCACACCGCGAATCTTGACCTTCTCTATTGTTCAAGCTCTTTTGAAAACGGTGAAGAAAAGGGAAAATGATGCACCGCCTTCTCGGGAGAATGTGGGCTCGAAAACAGGAGTGACCTTGCCGTGAAAAACACAGACGAATTGATCGGCCAATCCCTCGGTGGTTACAAGGTCATCTCCAAGCTCGGCGCGGGTGGTATGGGTGCTGTCTACATCGCCATGGATGTCGAGTTAGAAAAGCAAGTCGCCATCAAGGTCTTGCCTCCCCACGCCATCCACGATGAAGAAGCTGTCGAGCGATTCCGTCGAGAAGCGCGTGTGGCCGCGAGCCTGGAACATCCAAACATTGTCACGATTTATCGCTTCGGTTCAGAGCAAGGGCTTTGGTACCTGGTGATGCGATACGTTAAAGGGGAAAGCCTCGCGGACCGCCTTATGGCCACCCCGCAGCTTCCCCTCAAAGAGGCCCTGACAATAATCTACGAGGTCGCCAGCGGTCTCAAGTGCGCTCACGATAAGAAACTGGTTCATCGCGATATCAAACCTGCGAATATTCTCCTCTCCAAGAAGGGTGAGGTGCTCGTCGCAGATTTTGGTCTCGCGAAGCAAACAGGTATGGGTTCCGGAGGCCTAACTGCAACGGGG
>JARGOJ010001218.1 GCA_029210225.1 Planctomycetota bacterium | reverse complement strand
CATCGTACGGTTGAAGGTCTTCGTCTTTTAGCCATTGGGCAGCGATTTGTTGGGTGGACCTATTGGAACTCGTTGTCTCATCGCGTTGACTCACGGCCATGGTTCAATTCTAACGCTGTTGCGCTGGTTCTTAGGTTTCCCCATGGGTCTCTGAGAAAAACTGTTTCATCACTGAGGTGTGATGTGGGAACGCTAGCTCAGCAGGGCCTCTCAAAATGACTCTCTCCGTTGTTTCATTGCTTGCCTTAAATGGTGGAAGGTCAACTTCTCTCACGGGAGTGGCGCGGCCAAACACAAGCACGGTCCCGTCGGGAGCGCTTAGAACGCGGAAGTCACGGATGGATTCTGCTGGCACGGTGATTCCGGTTTCTTCAAAGAGTTCCCGCGCTGCGGCTTCTTGCCAAGACTCCCCCAAATCAATGAAGCCACCCGGGAGCGCGAGTTGTCCAGCCTTAGAACCATAAGCGCGGCGGATCGTGAGAAGACCGTCATCAACAGGGAGGACCATGACCGCCACAGGGGTTGGGTTGAGGTAAGTGACGTTCCCGCAACTTGGGCATTTGCGTGGCCATGGAATCTCTGGGAAAGGCGTGCCACAAAACGAGCAGTGAGAGTTTTTACCAGCCATAGGTCTCCTTAACCTATCTCAAGTGTTACCAAAAATTGTCTGAGTTTGGGCGTTGCCCAGGGTACAAATGGGAAAAGGAACCAAGCCCAGAGAGGGCTTGATTCCTTGGGGATGGCGTTTTGAGAACGCAGTCCTGCTTGTTTCCTATTTGTCCGTCTTTTTGGGAGGAGCGAGGAGCTTCTTGAGGCAGGTTTCGGCGGCGCTGGGGTCGAAACCCCGTGGGCCAGGAGCGCCCTTCATCGCGATCTTTCCTTTTTTATCAACGACGTAGATTCGATCGGGCCAGGCGGAATAGGCGCTTTGAGCGCTGCCTTTCATATCGTCGAGGAGACAAGGAAAGTCGATCTTGAGATTCGCGACGCAGGTCTTTGCGACGCTGCTTCTCTCTTTAAGGCTCTTTGGCTGAAGAACATCGATACCTTCTCGTGTGTTCTTACGGCTTTTCCAGCCATCGGTCGGATGAGCTTCACGAATGTAGACAAGGTAGAACTCAGCTTGGCCTTTATATTTCTTGTATAGACGGTTGAGGGTCCCAACCTGGGACCGAAACGGAGGTCATGTGTAGCTCCCAAAAATGAGAACAACCGGTTTTTTACCCCTAAAAGTCGAAAGTTTACCCTTTTTTTTTGTGTCCACTTTTTTGAGATTGAAATCGGGCGCTTTCTGGCCTTCTTTAAGGGTTCCATCCTCTCTACGGTCCATGCTTCCCTTGCCCGGACCTCCTCTGCGCCCTTGGGCCACTGCAGGCGGCATTTGAAGGGTGAAAATGGCTAAAATACTGGTGAAGATTAAGTATTGGTGTTTCATCCGACGTTCCTTTCTTGTCAGGTTTCTAAAAAATAAAAACGTCTAAGGACTAGAAAGGTTTCGCATTTCGATTTAAGCTCTCCCCCAGAAGTATTAAAAGCCGCTATATTGTTGCGCAGAAATTAACCTACTCTTGACCTGGAGATAATCGTGAAAAAGTTTATCGCTATCGCATGTATCATGTTGGCCTTCACTGCTTGTAAAAAAGACGCTAAGCCAGCTGACAAAAAAGCAGCCGACACTAAGAAGGCAGCTGAGAAAAAAGCTGACGATGCCAAGAAGGCAGCAGAGAAGAAGTGATCGATCTCTGAAGCTTTTGCTTCAGATCGTCATTCCTATCGCGAGGCGCCTGCAGTTAAGACTATGTTCTTGACGCGCAGGCGCTTTTCATTTCGAACGATTAAAACGCTGACTTTCTCGCCTTCACTGAGTCGAGAGAGCACCTTCATGAGCACCTTTGGCTCATTGACTCGCAGACCCCCAATATCTAAGAGTTGGTCTCCCGCTTTGATTCCGGCCTTCTCCGCAGGACTGCCTTTTACGCAGCGCGTGACGGTCAACGGCGACTTCTTGGCGTCGAGATAAACTCCAAGGAAGCCGGCCTTTGGTTCTTTAAGCCGCTGCCCCTTTTTCAGAGCCACAATGTTTGCCGCGAAGTCCTCGGACCGCATCGCGAAGGTCACACCAGCGCCTTCCTTGGGACGATCGCTTCCCACTGTAATCAATCCGAGAATCTTTCCGTCCAAGTTGACGAGGCAGCCGCCCCAAACGCCCTTGTGGGACCGAGCATCGCTTTGGAGAAGCTTTCTGCGGAATCGTGAGGTGGCGCTCAGAATGCCGGCGTGAATGCTTAGGCCGCGTCCTAGAGGAGCTCGTCCGACGGCGATGGCGAAAGACCCCACGTCTAAAGATTTGGTGCTCCCCAGGGGGAGCTTCCCGGGCAACTTGATTCCCGCGCATTTGATGAGCGCGAGGTCTCTCCACGGATCGGT
>JARGOJ010001217.1 GCA_029210225.1 Planctomycetota bacterium | reverse complement strand
GGACCGCGCCAGCGTCGCGGATGGTGTCGAGCACTCCCCAGCGTTGGAACAGTGAGCATGTTTTTGGAAGGAGGCTATCTCCCCTGTCAATACCTCCTGAGCCGCGTCTTTTCTCGATGAGAAGGACTTGGATGTTGTAAGATGAGAGGGCGCAAGCGAGTCCGAGGCCGGCGATACCGCCCCCGACAACGATGACGTCGGCATCGTAGGAAGAAGTCATTGTCATGGCTCCATTTCAATTTAGTTTTTTAGGGCGTGGGCTAAGTTTCGGGTGAGGGTTGTGGTTACTGGCGCTCCTAGAACTCTGAGTGAGGCGGGGAGAGCGCGAATTTCAATGGGTGTTTGTATGTTGGTCAGTTCTCCATCGAGGGTGATAGGGATTGGCGAGTCACTGTCAAAACGGGTCTTGGCGCTTTGGGCAAGCGTTATCTCGGGTCTCTTTACGTGTTGACCATTGAAGACTTGAGTGAAGCTTCGAAGTAATTGAAAGAGGGGCATGGGGGGGATAATGCAGAGGTCAAGCAGGCCATCGTTGACTTTGGCTTGAGGGCAAATTTTCATTCCACCGGCGTAGCTTTGTGTGTTTGTCACTGCAGCAAAGAAGACTTTGCTCTCGATGATCTGGTCATTGAAATGGATCCTCATGGGCTGTGCCTTGTAGTTGAGGATGGTTTTGAGGGCGGCCAGGGAATAGAGCAAACGTCCCCGCCTAAGTATTTTAGCGGCGTTGATTCGTTTTAGGGCGGGGGTATCCATTCCCACGCCGAGTACGCAGCAGAAGATTCGCTTTTGTGGCGGGCCTTTGGAGCTTGGGACGCTGCGAACTTCTCCCAGGTCAATGGCGCGGACATGATTGCCAATGAGAGTGTTGATGGCCGCGTCGAGATTCTTGGGAATGCCGACTGCTGCAGCGACGTCATTGCCTGTTCCAACAGGGATGATTCCAAGCGCCGTCTGAGTCCCAGCGAGTCCATTCACTGCGTAGTGAACCGTGCCGTCTCCCCCTGCAACCAAAACCCGTTCATAGCCTCTTATGGCGGCCTCATGAGCGAGGGTGGTGACGTGCTCTGCGTTGAGGCTTTCGCGCCATTCAATGTCTCCAAAAGCGCGTTCGAGCTTGGAGCGATGTTTGGACAGGCGTTCTCGGGCACGTTTTGCCCCGGCCGTGGGATTAATGATGACTCGAGTTTTCATGGGGCTTCCTTCCTCGACAAGCTTTCACTTTCGAGCAGGGGGATGATGCTTAGGTTTTAAGTAGGGCAGGGCTTAATTCATGAGAAGCTGAGGCTCTAAGGAATTGATAACTGTCGTCGTTTAGATCTTCGAGGCGCTGGATTCATCCGCGCTTGTGCTTTGGTGGTGATTGTCTTCAATTCATTTTTCATGGCCGGATTTCCTCGGTTTTGGATGAGTCCTTCACTGTTAGGTCTCACATTGACCTATGAACTGTGATCTAACTCTTAGCAAGGACCGGGCCATTGGTCCGACCAGTTTGTTTGTGCTAGGTTTTGTAAGGTTTAGGAGGATCTTGGAGTCTTGCCTTTGGAGGATGCGGCGAATATTGAACATCTTTTTGACGCATCTTGAACGGCGCCTGACAGTTTGCCGTGCGTGCTGCGTTTCTGAGGGAGTTTCGTCTATAATGGATAGACCAAAAGCGCAAATTGCCCTGGTCGAACCTTAGACTCGTTCACCGCTTTTCTCACTGAAACGAATTTAGGGATTCAATGATGAGAACGAATCAATGAACGAAGAAATGGCCGCGTTGGAACGGCAGATAGCCGCCGACCCGTCTGATTGGGGCAAAATCGAGCGGCTCTATGCCCATCATGAGCGCTTTGGACTGAAGTATCGTGGACGCTCGCTCAAGCAGCTTGTCAAAGCTCTTAAAGGGAAGAACCCAGCCAAAACTCGGGCCTACATAAGATCGGCAGGTATCGTCGCGTTGCCGGAATTGGTGAAGGCGCTCTCCGATCCTCACCCAAGGCTTGTCGTTCATGCCATTGAGCATATAGGTGAGCTTAAAGAGCAAGGTGTCGCGGCGATCCCAACCTTGGACATAGCTTTACTGCGGGCAGAGGATGCGATTCGCCAAGCCCTGCTCTCGACTGCGGCGCTTCTTGGTCCGGAGGCGTGGGCTTTGGCGGAGAAGTCTATCCGTCGCGAGGTGGAACTTCTGGAAGAATCGATTGAAAACGAGGTCAGCTTCGACTTTGATCGCTATATTTTCGAAGGCTTCACGGGAGACCCGATGGATGTTGAAGCGTCGTTTCACTATCGATTTCATCAGAGTCGAGGTCAGCAAATTTTGCAGACTCTATTGAGACAGTTGAGCATACTGGCGTGCTCATTAAAGGTTTTTCTGCCAGAGTTCATTAAATTGAAGAAGCGCTTGGTAGGGCGAGATTCTCCCATTCACAGGCTGCT
>JARGOJ010000116.1:9932-13859 GCA_029210225.1 Planctomycetota bacterium | reverse complement strand
GGAAAGCGAGAACTATGACGAAGAAGAGCTTTGGAAAACGTGGAGCAGCCGTCCTACTTTTAGGACTGCTCACTCTCTCCGCGCCTACCGCATACTCACAGGTCAAAAACCGCGTCGCACTGCTTCGCGCAAAAGAACTGTTGGCCTCCAAAAAATACGACAGCGCTCGCGAAACTCTTCAGTCCATACTCAAAAAGGACAAAAATTCGCCACTCGCTCAAGAAGCATGGCTACTCGAAGCACGCGCTATGCACCTCCAAGGAAAGCACGTCGACGCCCTCGAAAGCCTCGACTCCTTCCTTAACACATTCAAAAAATCCCCCTACAAAAAGCGCGCTCGCCATCTCCTCGCCGAGTCCTATCACTCCACCAAGAAATACGCCCTGGCCGCGTCTATCACTAAAGACGAGCTGCAAGAGGTCGCGAGCCCCGCCTATCGACTGAAGCTGGCCCGACTCTACCTCGACCTTGGAGACGAAGCCTACGACGGCAAAGAAGTCCCAAGCTCAACCCCAGGCCAGACTGTGACTCAGCGCGACTATCACCGCGCCAATCAGTTCTACGCCAAGGCCCTCGCCATTCAGGTCCCCGCCGACCTTGAAACACCCGCTCGCATGCGCCAGGCAGAGTGTCAACGAGCCCTGGGACAGCACTCCGCTGCGGTTCAAACTCTGACTTTGATCTTGGAGCGCTTTCCCAAGAGCAAGCACATTGAAAAGGTTCGCTTCGAGAAGGGCGAGGCCTTATTCGCCCTTGGCCAGTATGAAGACGCTCGCAGTGAATATCGCATCTTGGAAAAAGATAGCCCAAGCTATGCAGCCCAGGCCATGGAACGCCTCGGAGACAGCTACAGACCTATTCAAAGCGGAGATAAAGAGTCGAGCCTACTCGGAATGACTCATTGGAAACGAGTCCTTAAGAAGCATAAAGATTACAAAGACACAGAAAGACTCCACTGGAAACTCGCGAAAGCGTATTCCCACCTCGGTCGTCACGGTGACAGTGAAAGCTCTTACAGAGCCTTCCTCAGGTTGTCCAAAGACGAGGCGAAGAGCGGCGACGCTCGCTTTTTGATCGCTGAGAGCTATTACCGTCGCGGCAACTTCGAACAAGCTCGCCAAGCCTTCGGAACTTTCCTTGGGCGTCATCCAAGTCATCGCCTCTTCGCCACGGTACAAATCTCAATTGCTCGATCATGGATTGATGAAGGGCAGCAATGGGCGAAGAAGAAAGACCTCAAAGAAGCCAAGAAAGCCGTCAAATTGTGGCGTCAATTCCTAAAGCGATATCCAGTCCACAAGAGTGCTCCCCAGGTCCAAGGACAAATTGCCCAATTCTGGGCCGAGCGAAAAGAATGGGACAACGCTATTTCGGCGTGTCAGGAAGCCGTCAACAAATATCCCAACAGCTCTTACGGATCACGGGCCCAATTCGGCATCGCCCAAATCTATGAGCGCGCTAAAAAAGACCTCAATAAAGCCATCGATGCCTATGTCAAAGTCACTAAGAACTTCCGAGGCCACCCTGAATACTGGCGCGCCAAAGAAATCCTCAGAGTCATGCGCGACACCAGCCTCCGTGTCGAGACTCCTCGCAGCTTCCACACCGGAGAGTCTGCCTTTCTTAGTGTCTCCACTCGCAATATCCCCGAGCTGACATTTAAAGCCTACAAAATTGACTTAAGAGAATACTTCCGCAAAGAGCATCGCATTAGCAAGGTCCAAGATTTAGCGGTCGCCCTGGTCACTCCCGATAAGACGTGGACCCTTAAAACAAAGGACTTTGAAAAATACCGCCTGCTCTCAAACAAAGTGAATATGCCCTTTCAGGAAGAAGGAGCCTGGGTTGTCACGGTTGAGAATGATGGCTTTGTCGCGACAAGCCTCATCATTCGCACCGATATCGTGACTGTGGTCAAGAGAAGTCGGGACCACCTCTTTGTCTTCGCTAAAAACAGAAAGACCGGATTGCCAGCAGAGGGTGTGAATGTCCTCGCGAGCAACAATAGTAAGATCCTTGAAGAGGGCAAAACAGGTCGCGATGGGGTCTACCAAATCGATCTCAAGAATCAATACAACGTCAAGGTTTTCGCACACAAGAAGAATAGTTACGCCTTTGCGAAAGCCAATCAAAAGCTCAGCCAGAGCTTTGGCTATAAGCCCAAGGGCTTCATTTATACAGATCGCCCAGTCTATCGCCCTGGACAAGAGGTCAATTTCAAAGTCATCCTCCGTGATGTCGCCAGCGGCTCCTATATACTTCCACGAAAGAAAGACAAGGTCATTGTTCGTGTCTTTAACGCCGCTGGGCAGAGCATTTATGAGCAAGAGGGCAAGACAAACGACTTTGGTTCACTTCGCGGGAAATTGAGAGTCAGCGCCGAAGGCTCCCAAGGGGAGTATTCGATTCAAGTCTCAATGGGCTATCACAACTTTCGAGGTTGCTTCTTCGTCGAGGATTACAAAAAGCCCGAGTTTCTCGTCAATGTGTCAGCGAGCAAGGACGACTATTTAACCGGCGAGAGCATCTCCGGAACGATTGAAGCGCGCTCATACTATGGCGGCCCAGTCGCCAATGCCGATGTGGAATACGAAGTCTACAGAACGAACCAACCCTTTGACGCTTCGATTCACAAGAACAACGCATGGTTCTATAAGAAAGCGGACACAGACTATGTTGCCCAGGACTTTATTGTTCGGGGCCAGGGCAAGACTGATAAACAAGGACGCCTGAAGTTCAATTTCAAAACGAAAGCGATTGACAGTGATAGCCGCTACGCCTTGCGCGCTGTCGTTCGTGGACCCGATCGTCGTTGGATTAGCGGCTCCGGTCAATTCTTTTGCACAAGCAAAGGGTACTACGCCATTGTGTCCTCCGATAAGAAGGTCGTTCGCCCAAAAGAGAAGTTCCAAATCAACCTGAGCACCGTCGCCGCCTCCCATCAGGGCCTCGCCGCGACCGGTGAGTTAAGAATCTTGCGACTCAGCGCTATTGGCGGCAAGTCAACTATGTCGGAAACGGTGCTCCAAGTCTTGCCGTTAAACACTGAAGCCAATGGCAAAAAATCAGTCGAAGTGAGCCTTCCTCGTCCCGGAGAATATGAGCTGCGCTTCGTCGGAAAAGATCGTCGGGGCACCGAGGTCGAAGGCGCTGTGCGCATTGTCGCCTCTGGTGATGCCGAAGACCTCGCGAAACAAGCCAAGGTTCGCGCTGATAAAGAAGTCTACCGACGGGGTGACAAGGCCCGCATTCTTCTTAACTCTCCAAAAGCCGACACTTGGGCCCTGCTCACCTTTGAGGGCAGCCGCGTCCTCGACTACAAGGTCCTTCACCTTAAGAAGCGCTCCACTGTTATTGAATTGCCCATGAAGGACCTTTACGCTCCAAACATCTTCGTCAAGATTGCCATACCTACTGAGGATGGTTTCTATCAAGACGAAGACGAGATCCTGGTCTTCAAATATCTCAATGTTGAAATTGAAGCGGATAAGAAGAGCTACAGCCCCGAGGGCAAAGCTCAATTCAAAATTAGAACCTTGGATCAGAGCGGACAAGCCGTCGCTGCAGAGCTTTCTCTCTCGGTTGTTGACGAAAAAGTCTACGCCCTTCGCAGTGAGACTGTCGGAGGCATGAAACCCTTCTTCTACGATCAACGCCGCAAGAACATTGTCTCGACCCGTGTCTCGTCCTCGTGGCGCTACAGCGGCCATACTCGGGCCCAGGTCTCGGACATTATTCGCGAGAAGCGTGAGAGTGAGCGCGCCGAAGAGCTCCAACGTCACTCAAACAACCTAAAAAACAAGCTGGCGCAAACCCGCGATCAACTCCGACGCATGAAAGAGAGCGCCGGGAAAGACAGTGATGGTGCAGATGCGTATGGCTACAAGGGACGGCCAACTGCCAAGCCAATGGCGCCAAAGAAGAGCT
>JARGOJ010000116.1:8768-9866 GCA_029210225.1 Planctomycetota bacterium | reverse complement strand
CCCGAACCAGCCCCCGAACCATCCATGACTCCGAAGATGGAACTTGATTCCAACGCCGATAAAGCCAAGGCTGGCGAAGAGATGGACGACGAAGCCGAAGAAGGTGGTGCCGGCCTCGCAGCGACAAAGGTCCGTAAAAACTTCGCAGATACCGCCTTTTGGAGCGCTGGGGTCGTGACAAATGCCTCGGGAGAAGCCACCGTCACCCTCGACCTGCCCTCTGATTTAACCTTATGGAGGGCCACGGCTCGCGGAGTCACGAGCCAAACTCTCGTTGGTGAGGCGACGACACAAATCGCCGTCACAAAGCCCGTCGTTGCGTCCGTCGCATTGCCTCGATTCTTAACTCACAAAGACAAGGCCGTGATCACGGTTTCTGGTCACAATCGCACAGACAAGACTCTAAAAGGCCGCCTCTCCGTGAAGCTCACCAAGCTCAGCGCGAACTCCGCCCATATCCGTACCATGGAGGCGCTGGAAGCTGGCCAACGACGCCACGAAGATCTCACCGCAAGTGTCCTCGGAGTTGGCGAAGCTCAAATCGAAGCCCGCTATGAAACCGGGACAGCCAGCGACGCTGTTCTTCGCAAGATTCCCGTCAAGGCCTTCGGAGAACCCGTTCAAGTTGGAAAGTCAGGGGTCCTCACCGATGCCGAACTTTGGAACTTTAACGTCAGCGAAAACCGCATTGAAAACACCGCCAAGGTTAAAGTCACGCTCTTTGCCGGTCGCCAAGGCGCTCTCCTCAGCGGTCTCCGCTATGTTCGCAGCTACCCTTATGGATGCGTTGAACAAACCGTCAATCGCTTCCTTCCTCTCGCCGTTTCCGGCTCGGCCATGGTCAAAATGGGCGTGCCTCGCAACGAAGTTCGTCAGCAGCTCGGCGCTGAGATCCGTCGGGGAATCGCCCGTCTCTCAGCTCTGCAACGCTCCGACGGGGGTTGGGGTTGGTGGAAAAAGGACGCCTCAGCACCCTTTACCACGGCCTACGCTCTCCTTGGGCTTGAGCTTGTCGCTGGACAATCCCACGTGGACGCCGGGGTCCTTCGTCGAGGACGGGCTGCCGCTCGCTCTTTACTACGTCGATCAAGCCAAAAC
>JARGOJ010000116.1:0-8758 GCA_029210225.1 Planctomycetota bacterium | reverse complement strand
TGCTCTTCGTCTTATCGGCAAGCACACAGCTTGACGACGACTTCAACCGAGCGCTCCGAGCCCGAGATCAGCTCTCTGCTCAGGGTCTCGCCTGGCTCTATCTCGCCTGTAAGCGCTCCAAGCGCTCCTATAACACCGCAGCGCTTATTGAAAACCTGAAGTCGACCGTCACGAGCAAAGGCGAGCAAGCATTCTGGGTTGGTTCCCGTCGTCGCGGCTGGACCCACGAAAGCTCCGAAGCTTCAGCCTGGGCCGCCTATGCCCTGCTGACCGCCGAGCCAGATAGCATCCTCGTTGAGAAAGTCGCCAACACACTGATGGCGAGACAAAAGAACGGCTATTGGCGCTCGACCAAAGAGACCGCCGCCGTGCTCTTCTTCCTCTCTGCCTTAATCGAGAAAGACGGCCTCAGTAAGCTCAACGGCTCCATGTCTGTGGAAATCAACGGCAAGCCATTCGCCCAAACCAAACTTGAAGGCAAGTTCCTACGCCAGCGAGATGTCGAACTCACCATTCCTGGCAAGCTTCTTAAAACAGGCAGGAACACTCTGCGCCTCGTGAAAACGGGTCCTGGAAAAGTGAACTACAGCCTCTCGCTAAAGTATGTTGAGAAAGCGGATAGCCTCAAAAACAAAGGACCGCTGCTCAGCTTCGACCGTCGCTATCGCCGCTTTATCCGTGGCGCTTCGAGCTACGACATCCCCGGTTGGTCCATTGTCCGCGCCAGCGCTCGTCCTTCTTTGGCTTCTCGCCCCTCATTGCTTGAGACTGTTTCAGGACAACGTCTCTGGGTCGACTTGGTCGTCAAGACTCGCGAGAGCCTGCCCTACGTCATGATTGAAGACATGCTCCCCGCTGGCTGCGAGATTATCAAAGGCAAAGAGACCGGGAACTTCCAACGCTTTGAAGCACGGGATGATCGCGCTGTCTTCTTCGTCACGAATCTCTCCTCTGGAACTCATAGATTGCGCTACATGATCCAAGCAGTCACGCCCGGAGAGTTTGCTGTTCTCCCCGCTCAGGGAGGACCCATGTATGAGCCCGAGGTCTTTGCCCATGGCGCCAGCGCAGTCCTCACGATTCACGACGACGCCAAGTCGCTCAAGAAGGCCGAAGAGCTCACACCCGACGAGCTTTTTGCGAAGGCCAAGCGCTATCAGGCGAAGCAGCAAGACCAAAAAGCCATCATGGTTTTCAAGCGAATCCGCGAAAAGTACAAGCTGCAGTCAAGCTACGACGAAGATATCCTCGCTCGGCTGCTCCAGCTTGCTGTTCGCCAGCGCGAAGCAAACTTGACTGTGACATCTTACGAGGCGCTGAAAGACCTAAACCCAAGACGAGTCAATCGCTTGGATAAGAAGACTCTCACTCACCTGGTTGTGGCTTACAACGTCGTTGGGGAATTCCAGCGCTCTCACAATCTCGGGCGCAAGGTCTTGCTTCGCTACTTTGAAGAAGAAGCTCAGCTCGCCTCGGTTTATCGCCAGCTCGGCCGTCCGCTCCCTGCCCAGAATTACATGCGTGATCTCTTAATCCGCTATCCAGAGAGTAATTCTATTAAGGAGCAGTGGTTCAATCTGGCGTCGCGGTACCTGTCAATTTCTCAACCAATTAAAAAGGGCAGCGCGGTCACAATGCCTATGTATACAACCGCCTATCAGGCCTTCAAAGACTACTGCGCGCTCTTCCCCGACTCTCCCCTCGCGGCCCAGGCTCAATTGAATGCCGCCGAAGCCCTGCAAAAACTCCGAGACTTCAAAGGCGCTGATAGAGAAGCGAGCTTCGTCCTTGAGCGTCATAACAACAGCCGCATTCGTGAGAAAGCGCTGATCTTGTTGCTACGCTCTCGATACGCTCGTAAGCAATGGGATGGCACCTTCGAGGCGGGGCAAGGCCTCTTGAAGCTCCGTCATAAGAACGGCAGTGGTTATTATTCGAAGAGTCCCTTTGTCCCTGAGGTTCACTACACCTTTGCCAAGATTTATCACGTCCAGGGCAAGCTCGCTAAGGCTGTGGAATACTACAAGCTCTGTCGCAACAAATTTACCGATGCCGCAGACAACTATCAGTATTTCACCGAGACAGGCATTGAGATTCCTGACAACGTCACCGCCGAGCCTGGCAAGCAGGCAAAGTTGACGCTACGCTCGAAGAACCTTGGAGAAATGAAGCTCCGTGTTTATCCGGTCGACTTCATGACTCTTTTCCTCACCCGCAAGAACCTTCACAACATTCACCAAGTCAAGCTAACCGGTATCAAGCCGGTCCTTAGCAAGACTTACTCCCTCGCCAAGGGCGCCAAGTTTGCTTGGGCAGATCATACGATCGACCTGCCCATGAAGAAGACTGGGGTTTACTTGGTTGTTGCGAAGAGCGGTGACTTTGACCGGAGCTCGCTCGTGGTGATCTCCGACTTGAAAATCAAAGTTCAGGCGGATGGATCGGGTGTTCGTGTCTACGCGAGCAAAAACGGCAAGCCTTGTGAAGGTGCCCGAGTCCGAGTCACGGATGGATCCTCTTTGGTGCTCTCTGGGAAGACCGATGCCCGGGGAGTCTTTCATCCACAGGGTCGCTACCGTGTCTCAGTGCGCGCTATCGTTGTGGAATACAAAGGTCACTATGCGATTTACCGCCGCTGATTGAAAAGCGTTTAACAAAGACTTGAGCCATCCCTTTTTTAACGGGATGGTTTCGCGTATGCTCATGCACCGCGTGGTTTTTGAACCATGCGGTGCTGCTTGTGTACGGTTTTGCATTGCGCCTGAAAGCGCTTATTTTGCCGTATTCCTAGCGAGTCATAAGACGGTTAGATTTTTGAATTGTTGTAGTAGGAGAATACGAAAATGGCTCAAGGACGCGTGAAATGGTTCAACGATGCCAAGGGATTTGGCTTGATCACCTTGGATACTGGCGAAGAAATCTTTGTTCACCATACGGCGATTCAGTCAGACGGACATAGAACCCTTGTTGACGGAGAAAACGTCAACCTAGAAGTTGTAACGGGTGAAAAGGGACCACGAGCTGCAAATGTAACTCGGGTGTCGCTCACCTGATTCCATATCTATATTGATCTGGTTTCACTTGGTCACTGGGCTCTCGCGCGATCATTATGAAATGTCATAATGACTCGTTCGGGAGCTTTTGAATGGCGAACGACTTTTACGTTCGATTGGGGGAAACTGCCCCCGACTTTACTTTGACTTCTCACCTCGGAGACCGGGTCACGCTCAGTGACTACCGAGGGAAGAAGTTCGTTGTATTATATTTCTATCCTCGAGACGAAACAGCCGTCTGCGTCGCGCAGGCTTGTGCTTTCAGGGATCACCACGCCCTCTTCGCGGAGAAAGACGCCGAGATCATCGGGGTCAGCTCCGACTCTCTCGCCTCTCATCAGAGCTTCAAAGAATCCCACGATCTCCCCTTTACACTCCTCAGCGATTCCGGCGCCCACGTCCGAAAGCTTTATGGCATCCGCTCCACCTTCGGTATTTTCCCGGGCCGAGTCACTTACGTCATCGATAAAGAGGGTATCCTCCGCCACATGTATTCGGCCCAATTCCGGCCTTTTAAACATGTCAACGAAGCCTTAGAAACAGTCCGTAAGCTGCGTCATCTCGAAGAGCTCGCGCAAAAAGAAGCGGAAGAAGCCCTCGCGCTTCCGGCCCAAGATCGCCTCAAGCTCCTCATGAGCTATGTGCCGCCCCTTGTCGTCGAGCGCATTGATGGTTGGGGCAAGAAAACACTCCGTCCCGTCGAAGAGACTTTCCCTGCCGCGGTTATGTTTGCTGACGTTGTCGGATTCACAAGCCTCGCTGAGAGCCTCGCAGCCCAGGGGCCGGTTGGGGCAGAGCAACTTACAAAAATCCTCAACGCCTACTTCGGAGAGCTGGTTTACCAAGTCCAGCAAGCCGGTGGTGAGAGCGTCAAGTTCGCCGGAGACGCAGCACTTTGTGTCTGGCCAGCAAGGGAGGGCAAGCTCGCGAGCCAATGCCACGCAGCCGCACAATGCTCCTTAGACTTGATAAAGACCTTCGCCTCGAACCTCATGGAAGGCCATCAAATTCGCCTAAGGATCGGTATCGGTGCTGGCGATGCGAGGGGCCTTCATGTCGGCGGAGCCCTCGGCCGCTGGGAATATGTGATCGCTGGGGAACCTTCAGTGCAAGTCGCCAAAGCGGAAGGGAAAGCGAACGCCGGAGAGCTTGTCGTTTCGGGGCAATGCGCCGATCAGATAAAAGACTTCCTCGACGAAATCGAGCCCTTGGACGAAGGCTTCGTCAAGATCCGCTCCCTAAAATCGAAAGTAGAAACAAAGCCTCGTCTCAGTCTTGAACTCTCAGAAACCGACCAACCGCTCTTAAATTCCTACATCCCTGGAGCCATTCGTTCTCGGCTCCATATGAACAACACCGAATGGTTGGGTGAGCTACGTCGAGTCACGGTCCTCTTCGTCAATCTCCTGGGTTTGGACGACTCCGGCCCTCGCTACCTCGACCAGTTACAAACGGCCATGTACGCGATCCAAACGGTGCTTTACACCTTCGAGGGCAGCGTCAACAAGCTCCTCGTTGACGACAAGGGAACGCTACTCATGGCGGCCTTTGGCTTGCCACCCCTGGCTCACAATGACGATCCTCAACGGGGCGCCCAAGCCTCGCTTGAGATTCAGTCGGCCTTACGCCCTCTCGGGCTTCGAGCGGCCATTGGGGTCACAACCGGACGAGTCTTCCTCGGCCCCGTCGGCAGTGACGTTCGACGCGAATACACAATGATGGGTGATGTGGTGAACGTCGCCGCCCGACTCATGCAAGCGGCGGTACCCGACGAAGACATCATCTGTGATCGGGCGACCTTTGAGTCTGCGTCTTCAGCCCTCACTTTTGAAGCTTTACCGAGCCTTACCTTGAAAGGAAAATCCGAAGCGCTCCGAGCGTATCGTCCCGTGTCAAAGAGGACCGTGGAATCCCGAGACTCTGTGATTGTTGGCCGCCCCTTTCAGCGGCGGCAGCTCATCGACGCCATCAAGAAACTCCGCGCGGGAACCAGCGGTCTCATCTTCGTAGAGGGTGATTCCGGGATGGGGAAATCACAGCTCATCGGCGAGCTGTTCCGCCAAGCCGAGAGCTATGGCGTCATGCCGCTGCTCGGTCAGGGCGACTCCATCCAGCAATCAAAGCCCTATCATGCTTGGCAGCACATCTTCGAGCAGTTCTTTCAGATCGATCCGGGGTCTGATCCGGAAGAGCGCAAGAGCTGCATCCTTAAGAATTTGAGTCGGGATGAAGATCTCTCTAAGGAAGTGCCACTGCTCAGTTCCGTGCTCCCGATTGACTTTGAAGACAACGATACGACCAAGCACATGACGGGAACGCTGCGGGCTGAACGTACCTTGGAGTTCTTGGTTCAAGTTCTTAAAAAGCCAGCGAGCCTCGAACCCATGGTCCTCATTTTAGAGGATGCCCACTGGCTCGATTCAGCGAGCTGGGAGCTTGTCTTACAGGTTCACTTGAACGTCCATCCAGTTCTCATAGTCCTCGTTCAACGACCTATGGAGTCGGCGAAAGCGCCGGGAGCAGTGACAACTCTCTTGGAGTTTGAACACACTCAGCGGATTCTCTTAGGGGCGCTCAGCGAAGAGGAAACTCGGGCCTTTGTCTGCGAGCGCTTAGGCGTGACCTCGATCCCCGATGAGGTCGTTTCGCTGATCCACGAGCGTTGTGAGGGCAATCCATATTTCAGTCAAGAGCTGGCCTATTCCCTCCGCGACCAGGGAGTCGTGATTGTATCTGGGGAACAATGTCAGCTCCCTGAAGGTCTCGATGCCATTGGCGAAGCCGGACTTCCGGAGACCATCAAGAGCCTGACCACGAGCCGTATCGACCGTTTGTCTCCCGCGCAGCAGATGATGCTGAAGACGGCAAGTGTTATCGGTCGGAGCTTTAGCTTTCGTCTTGCCCACGCTATTCATCCAATGCAGCCTGACCTCGCGGATTTAGCTGGGGATGTGGCGCGCTTGGAGGAGCTCGGGATTTTACGGGTGACGAAGGATGGTCGCCGGCGCAGCCACATGTTTGCCCATGAGGTCTTTCAAGAGGCTGTCTACGAACTATTGCTCTATGACCAACGGAAGCTGCTGCATCGTGCGGTGGCGGAGTGGTATGAGAAGAACTTTGGCGATTTGGCCTCTCACTATTCGTTGCTCGTCTATCACTGGCGCCAAGCGGACGACAAAGAAAAGGTCTTGGAATACCTTGGATTGGCGGCGCAGTATGCTCTGGACGGTCACGCCGCGGTGGAGGCCATCAAATACTTAGAAGAAGCGCTCCGGATCGCGGGGGAGAAGTGGGCCGATAAATGGACTGCAGAGCGCCGACTCCAACGGGGACGCTGGGAACGTGCGCTCGGCTACGCTTACGGTTATATCGGGCAAGTCGAAAAGTGCCGATCCTTCCTTGAGACTTGCTTGAATACGATGGGCTATCCGCTCTCTTCCAAGGGGGCCAGCCGAAATTTGAAGTTGGGCCGAGAGGTTTTCGTTCAAACGGTTCATCGCTTCCTTCCATTTATCGCGGTGAAGCATAAAGCGCTCATCAACTGGGGCCGAGCCAACATAGAGGCCGCCGCCTTGGAGGCAACCCGCGCCGACCTGCGTTTGCTTGAAGTGTATTACACCTCTCAAGAGAAAGAGCTGGCACTTTATGTGAGCTTGCAGGCTTTGAATTTGGCCGAACATTACCTCGATCAATCTCCGGAGCTTGCCCAGGCATACGCCAACATGGCCGTCATCGCCGGTCTGGTGCCTTGGGAGGGCCTCGCCCGTTCCTACATTCGTCGGGGCATCGAGGTGGCCCGGGCGATCGATGATTTAGAGTCCCTCGCTTTTGTACGGAGTCGCGCCGGGGTCACCTTGGCCAGCTTGGGGTGTTGGGACGAGGCTCAGGCTGAGCTTACAAAAGCGATTGTGGTTGATACAGAGGTCGGAAACACACGGCGCACCGGCATTAGTAAGACGCTCATGGCCTCCAATCATTATCTGACAGCGGAGTTCTCGGAGGCGCAAAGGGTCTGCCAGGAGGTCATAGACGGGGCATTTCAACGAAAAGACTTGCAGCAGATGACTTGGGGAGAAGTCGTCAACGCGCAAACCTTGATTCGCTTTGGGGAATTCAACAAGGCTCAAGAGTCCATAAACGAGATGATGTCTTGCTTAGAGAGCTATACCGAGGTCCCTATGGAGATTTTGGCCCATGGGCTCCAGAGTGTAATTCATCTCCGCATGGGACGTTATGGCCTGGCGGGAGAAGAGTCGGCGAAGGCCCTGAAGAGGATCGTCGCGAGTCCGGCGACCACCTATTACGCTTTGGAGGGTTACAGCGCCGTCTGTGAGGTGGAGTTGGCCCTTTGGCAACGTGAGCGTTTGCGGGATGAAAGCGACGGCGCCCTCAAACGCTACCAGAGCGCGCAAGAGAGCCTTAACGGCTTTGCCAAGCTCTTCGTTTTTGCTCGACCTCGGGCGAAAATGTGGGAGGGATCTTGCGCGGCGATAGCAGGAGATGAGGCCACGGCGAACGAGAGATGGAATCAGGGACTTGGAATCGCGGCTGTGCTCGGTTCCGATTTTGAAACGGGTCTCATATTTTTAGAAATGGCACGGCTGACATCAAATAAATCAAAACGAAAAGAACTTGCTCATCGGGCGGGAGTGCTCTTCGAAGAGTTGGGTGCTCGGTTCGAATGGCAACGGAGCAAACGTTTTCAGGACGGATAGAAAAAATTACCTGTAAAAAGAATCCCCTTCTGGAGGCCGCTAATCTGGGACATTTGCGATTCTAAATTAAAAAAAGCGCCCGTCCCCCTCATTTTCAGTTCGGATATTTATTAAATTGTCGGGCTACAGGGGGGGAATCACGGCAGCATTCCCGGCCAATATAAAGCGGAAGCTCCGATCTTCAAGGAGAGACGATGGAACGCTTGAAGAGATTCTTCAACTCATCGATTGGGTTGAAGATGGTGGTGGCTCTAACAGGAGCACCACTTCTATTTTTTGTAATCGGGCATATGCTCGGAAATCTTCAGATCTTCATGGGTCAAGATCAGATCAATAATTATGCAAAGGGCTTGCATGATTTACCCGCTTTATTGTGGGGTGCCCGAATCGGGCTGATCGTGCTCTTTGTATCTCATATTGGAGCGGCAACCCGTCTCAATATGATGAATGCATCAGCGAGACCTGTTCAATATCATCATGAAAAGACCGTTCAAGCGAGTTTGGCATCACGTTATATGCTTCTCACTGGCGGGGTCGTTCTTGGATTTATGGTTTTGCACGTTTTGCATTTCACTCTACATGCCTTTGATCCACAAGTTACGGGATATCACGACTACGCTGGGCGGCACGATGTGTATCGCATGGTTGTTGAAGGATTTACCGGCTTCAAAGGAGTGCTTTGGGTGACCCTTTACGTTGTTTGTAATGTCATGCTTGGTTTTCACTTAAGTCATGGCGCAAGCAGCTTATTCCAGTCATTGGGAGTCAATCATCCCACTTACACACCTATGTTAAAGATGGCAGGGCCCGGCATTGCGATTACGATCGTCGTCGGAAACCTCGCTATTCCATTGGCGTGTCTTGTTGGAATTATTCCACTTCCTGGGGGGGGATCTTAACCATGAAACTTGATCCGAATATTCCAGAAGGTCCGTTGGAAGATAAGTGGGATAACCATCGCTTCAAAATGAAGCTGGTGAATCCCGCTAA
>JARGOJ010001216.1 GCA_029210225.1 Planctomycetota bacterium | reverse complement strand
CACAGATCAACTTCCTTCAACTCTTTCTCGCAGCTTGAACACTGGGGTCGGTCAAGCTCGCCGGTGGCCCGATTAAACGCGAGAGAGAAGTCCCCGCTCACCGATCCCTTTGTTATTTGGATCGCAGCCTTCTGAACCGGCAGCTCCACCATCATCAGCTGGGAGGTCTCAACCTCAACGTTCACTTGAATCGCGTTTAGCCTCTCCTTTACCTTCCGCGCTTGCTCTTCTTCCAGCTCGACGATACGAGTGCGAGCTTTATCGGTTGGTGTTTTGTTGCCCCACAGCTCTTTGATTTGTCCGCCATAGAAGCTCTTGATTCGGAGGATGTCCTTGTCAATTAAGGCGCGGCTCTCCTTTTGAAACTCAAGGGCTTCCAAGCTGGTCTTGGCTTCCATGAAGCCGCAAGCGCTCCGGTGGGCTTCTTCCAGAACCGGGAGAGGTGGTTGTTTGCGCTTCTTCCAGACCCAGTCTTGAACATTTCTCGGGGCGTTCTTAACCGCGACCTTGCCAACTTTACCCGCCCGACTTTCGACTTGAACCGAGAGCAGGGTATCTTTACGAGTGCGCCCCTTAAAGTGAATCTTAAAGAGGAAGTAAAAGTCCCAACAATCAACGCTCTCCCTTTGGATCGATCCAATTGCGACAGAGTCGGCGAGGGTAAATTTCTCATTCAGAAGAGACTTGGTGAGACGATGCTGGGCTGGCTGTTCGACATAAACCTTCGCTCCGCGCTCAGTGAGAAAATCCTCAATGACTCGCAGGATGTGCCCGCCCTCGACGACAAGATCGGAGCCCTCTGGGACCTCCTTGGTATCGAAGACTAGGTGAAGTTGATCTCGGCCGAACAAATCGCGGAGCTTGCCCAAATCGGTATCGGATTCCGCTGCCTCTTCGTCGTCCTCTTTCGAATCTTCACTAGCGGCTTCTTCGCTTACGACTTCTTCGTCGGGGATCTCTTCGCCAGGCTCATCGGGTTCGGCGTCTGCGGTCGCAGCATCGAGGCCTTCGTCTTTGCCTTCGGCCTCATCGTCCGCAGCCTTTGCTGGGCTTTTAGCAGATTTTTTCTTTCGTTCAGGTTCGCGGAGGTCAACGGTCAGGCCATTCTCCAGCGATGTTAGGCGCGCATCATGGGCCTTAAAGAAATCTTGAATCAAACGTTTCAAAGCGCCCACAGACGAACTCACACAACACTCCCTGATACCAAACTATGGTTTGGTGATCGTGATTTTACCTTGACTGGCCTTACCTTCGAGATCGATAACCCACAGACGGAAGGTCCGTGCGCCCCCTGTCACCTGATAGAACAGCTGAACCGGTCCGGTCCCCTGTTTCTCCACAAGATCCCGCCGCTTTTTGGGATCACGGAGCTTTACGTAGAGGGTGCGTCCCGAATCAAATTCGACGCGCACATCGATACGCCCATTTGCGACGACTTTAAATTCATGAGAAAAGGTCCCCTTCGATCCCAATGAGAAGGGCAAGCTCACCACCTTCGAGCTCGCCGCTGCTTTTTTGGCCGCGGCTTGAACTCCCTTTAATGACTTAGGGTCAGGTACTGGCTTCAACAATGCCCCTGGATCCACCGCCGTTTTCTTAACAACGTCGACCTTCGCCTTGGGCTCTTTTTCCTCAGTCACAAATCCATCGGTCGGCAGCGACAGGGTCACTTTCCCAAAGATATCTTCACCATCTCTTGGGGCAACCCATACCTCAAAGTCCTTCTTCAACAAAATCGTCGCTTCGTCGATAGAAGAGCTAATAGTTAAGGGCGAGAAGCCTTCCTTAGTAGCAATGGGCTTCGTGAATCCTGGCGCAAAGAGGTAGGCAATGATCTTCACATCGCTGCTGTATTCTACACGCGCCTTGATCGTCCCAGCCTTCGCGACCTTGAAGCGGACCATCGCTGTTTTCTTAGGAGTCGCTGCGAACTTCCGAACGATCTTCCGAGTCAAGACTGCGTCTGCCTTCACCTTCACTGGCTTAACCTTCGGCGCAGGAATTCGCACGGGCTCCTTGAACGGCTCTTTGACGACGTCTTTTTTCGCGACCTCAGGCTCTTTAAAGTTCTTATCCGCAGCGAGTGTTTGCCCGTCAAAAGGACAGAACATCTCGCCGCCTGTGAAGCTTCGTTGACACTTATTGCAAACCCGTGCGACAGGCTTTCGAACCTTCAATTTGAAGCCATCTGCCGGGCAAAACTTTTCTCCTTTAGCAAAGACCAAACCACAGTGAGGACAGCCCATTTGCGGGACCTGGGCCTTTTTTAACTTTGCCCCATCACTCGGACAATATCTCGGCTCCTTTGGGAAGTGCCGGTCGCATTTAGGGCAAGACAAGGCATCGTCAGCAGAGACGTTGAAAGAGCCAATGAAGATGCTCAAGAAGACCGAGCATAGGATGAAGAGACTCCGTAGTTGTGACATAGATG
>JARGOJ010000115.1 GCA_029210225.1 Planctomycetota bacterium | reverse complement strand
CCGTCAAGGAAGACGGAGGAAGCCAAAAGTTGACCTCGAAGTTCGCCTGGCTTGGCGTTTCTCCATAAAGCTTGCCATTGCAATAGATCTTCGCTCCTTGAGGCTGGCTATCAATGTTTATGGGAATGCTTGAAGTACAGAACTCCAATCAGTTAAGAAATCGTCCGGCGAAAAATCGATACGTGGCCGCATTCGTCACAGATCCGCAAGAAGAAGCGCATTTCTGGGGTTTCAGCGAGGATCTTAATGACCGGGTCGTCAGCGCAGTCCTTCGTAATTTCCCGAGTCTCATAACTACAGACTCCGCAGTAAGGACAGTCGTGACCGAAGGCGAAGGGGTACCAGGCGTGTTTGCCCCGTGGCGCCCATTCGCAGCGATGACATGGCCGATCAGCGCCTTCCCTATGTGCGCCACAACTGGGACAGGCGAAGACGCGACCTTTAACCTTGCCCTGCTTGGCCTCTTCAATCATCGCTCCAGCGATTTTTGTCCAGCTCGCAGCGCAAGCGTGGGTCGCGCATTTATTGGAGAAGAGCACACAAGCCTTATGTTGAACCGTCTTGCAATCGGGGCAAGTGACGACTATGGAGTTCTCAAAGATCTCCTCGTGACAATAGGGACAACGAATACTCGACGTCTCACTCGCTTTTAACTCCACAATCCCTAGCCTCTCAATTGCTTCACTTCGCTCGCACCACAGCTCTGGCAATGCCACCGCAATGCGTCGAAGCCCGATATTGGAAACCCTAAAACCCGGATCTCGATGTCAATTGTCTGCCCATCGACGATGTTAGCAGACCACCACTCCCAATCCCGCTCCGAAAACAATTGACCCAAATACTCCCGCCCCGGACCTTCATCCAGGTCAGCCATAAACTGAGCGCTATACCACCGCTCCAAGCGATCGAGCGTTTCCTCTCGCCAAGGGCGCTGAGGAAACGCCTCCGCGTCGGAGGGACCGTGAGACTGAGCGGCCAGCTCTGCGCTGTGAAAGACCATGCTGAGGCTCTCGCGAATCCTGGCGAGCACAGACTCACTCAGGTAGACGCAAGTCAGACGAACTCTCATGAGCCCAAGGGCCCCAGGTTTTTCCTCGGGGTCAGGACCAAGAATCAGGCGTTGTCGCTCATTTCTCAAGGTACAGCCGCTTAAGTATCAAGGTCTCTTTCAGGGTCTTCCCGACCTTTATCTGGAGAGTCTTAAAGACCTGTCCCCTCGATTCTTTGTTCATTGCTTGAACCCTGGGGATATGAATCTTCTCGAACATGGCCTTGCGATAGAAATCAAAGACCTGCTTGTGCAAGCCAGTCTCTTTTACCGCCTCGCTCTCGAAGAAACGCAGCGAACTATTGCAGACGATGGCCTCTTCAATGCTCTTTCCCCGTTTCCCGAAACCGCCTCTTGAAGACTGAAACCCTCGAATGACATTGAATTGCTCGTTGATATGCCGGTCGCGACTAATCAGGCAATGAAAGCCTTCGTGAACTAAAGTCTCCACAATCCCATCTCGTATGTAATAGAGAAAGGCATCCCGTTGAGACATTCCTGTGTAGACCGACTGACTCCCGCGATGACTTAAGTGGGCGACGTTCAATGTGATGACGAGGCTATTGTGATAAACAGGTACAGCCCCAATTTTTCCGAGCTTGACCTTCTTAGATGGACCTAGCAGATAAAGACTCTGGGCCGACTCTGTGCCACTGTTATTAATGATAAAGACGACCTTGGAATTGATATTAACCCAGGGAACCTTGGCGCTCTTCGATCGCTCTATGTCCCTCTTATATTGAGTTTGAATTTGCTTTGAGCTAAGCGTCCCTCTCGGCTTGTAAAGATCGTTATAGACCGCAGGATATCGGAGCTTAAGGATCTGGAGTCCGCGAAGGCAGGCGTGAATCAATAATTGATCCCGTATATCCAAGCGCTTAGCAAAGACCAAGATGTTTGCCCCGTAAGAGTAGCGATGATACGAACTCTTTAACTGAAGCGTGCTCGCTCCCTTTGCCCCAAAATCCTTGTCTTTACGGATATCATGGCAGCCATCATAACGTAACTTCGTCCAGTCAATGGAAACGTCAAGGTCTCGAATAGACAACGACTTTTGCAAACTGATTTGCTTCTTCGGGCTCTGCTCTCTCGCGGTGACGAGGGCCCCACGACCTTCGCTCTTTCGTATCCACTTCAGCCCGGTGTCGCCCTGACTCAGGGGCTGATCGTAAAGGCTTCGCTGACGCTTCAGCCAATTCGTCTCGGCGAAGGCCAAGGATGAACTTTGGAGACAAATAAATAGCAATATCAATGAAGAGTTGATTCTCAAATCTCTCTTCATGACAACTGAGTCTCGGCTTTCATCCCACGAATAAACTGAAGAATTGTCTCATTACGCTTTTCTGGGGCCGTTGAGGCAATCAACTTGACAATGGCTGAACCACTGATCGCGCCTACAGCACCGGATTCCAGCGCTTCTCGCACTTGTTCTGGACTTGAAATGCCGAAGCCTAAAACAGGTGGAGGAGCGCCAAAGTCCTTGAGCTTCTCGATTAACTGACCATGTTTCATTTCAGCCTTGGTCTCTGCCCCGGTGACCCCAGCGCGGCTGACAACATAGGTATAGCCAGAGCTTAGCTCGGCAATCATTTTTAATTGATCATCCGACGAATTTGGCGCCGCGATTAAGACCGGGTCAATGCCCGACTTCTTCGCAGACTCACAAAAAGGCGCGGCCTCTTTGGAAGGGATATCGGCGACTAAAACGGAATCGACCCCCGCAGCTTTCGCCTGTTCAAAGAATGCGTCATTCTCTCCTTGCACCACTAAATTCGCGTAGACAAGCAAGCCGATGGGTGTGATGGAATTGGTCTCACGGAACTTGCGAAGAATCTCAAAAGCCTTCTTCGGGGTCATTCCATTGCTCAAAGCCCTGAGGGCCGCCGCCTGTATCGTGGGTCCATCCGCCACAGGATCGGAAAAGGGAATCCCCAATTCGAGCGCGTCCGCGCCCCCTTCTACAAAACTATGGAGGATCTCTAAAGAGCTGGTCTCATCTGGATCTCCGAGCATCACAAAGGGAATAAACGCGCCTTGCTTCTTTTCTCGTAAACTGGCAAACATCGTCTTATAGCGACTCATGCTTTTCCCTCCAAAGAGACGCCCATGTAATCAGCAATTTGTCTGACGTCCTTATCTCCTCGACCCGACAAATTCAACAACATGACCTCCCCTCCCTCTCCGCGCTCCATTAACTTGAAGGCGTAGGCCAGGGCATGAGCCGACTCAAGGGCCGGGATAATTCCCTCACAGGCTGACAGTCGGCGAAACGCTGCGACCGCTTCGTCGTCAGTGACACCCACGTATTTAGCGCGGCCAGTGGCCTGTAAGTGCGCGTGCTCCGGTCCCACCCCAGGATAATCCAATCCTGCTGAAATTGAGTGACTCTCAACGATCTGTCCGTGCTCATCCTGGAGGATAAAGGTCTTTGAGCCGTGGAGAATGCCCGGGCGTCCCGCTTGCAGCGTCATTCCATGCTCTCCAGTGTGAAGCCCTTTCCCAGCAGGCTCAACGCCGATGAGTGCGACTTCTTTATCGGGAACAAAGGCCGTAAAGAGACCGATTGCGTTGGAGCCACCGCCAACACAGGCCAAGGCCGAATCTGGCAGACGCCCTTCTCTGGCGAGGATCTGCTCCCGGGCTTCGTCACCAATGACCCGCTGAAATTCACGAACCATTAATGGAAATGGGTGAGGACCCGCGGCGGTCCCGAGCATATAGTGGGTGTCTGTGTAGCTCGCGGCCCAATCTCGGAGCGCTTCATTAATCGCGTCCTTGAGGGTCTTTGCGCCGCATTCAACGGGGACGACCTCAGCGCCCATAAGCTCCATGCGGAAGACGTTCAAGCGCTGTCTGGCGACGTCTTTGGCCCCCATATAAATCCGCGTCTTCAGTCCAAACAAGGCGCCGACCAAAGCCGTCGCGACGCCGTGCTGCCCGGCCCCGGTTTCAGCGATCAAACGGGTCTTACCGAGGCGCTTGGCGAGTAAGGCTTGCCCCAAGACCTGATTGGTTTTATGGGCGCCCCCATGCACTAAATCCTCGCGCTTTAGGTAAAGGCGAGTGCCTGTGTCGGGACCAATCTGCCGGCAGAGATACAGGGGCGTTGGACGGCCCGCGTATTCGGCGAGGAGGTCTGAGAGCTCTTTTTGGAATTCGGGATCTTGCCGGGCCGTCGCGAAGGCGTTGGAGAGCTGCTCTAAAGCGGGGAGCAGTATTTCCGGGACGTAACAGCCGCCGAAGGATCCGAACCAGCCTTCATTCTCGGTCTTCATATTGAACCTCGTAGCGCGCCAAACAACGCCTCAATTTTCTGGGGGTCTTTTTGCCCTGGAGCTGATTCTATTCCTGAATTGACGTCGAGAGCGAAACAGCCCCAAACATCGGCGTAGGGCGCGTTTTCAGGATTCAATCCGCCAGCCAGGATGTATTTATCTCGGTCTTGACAGTCTTCAAGCAAGGACCAGTCAAAGCTATGACCTGTTCCCCCACGCATATCCTTAGAAAAGGCGTCGAGCAAGAGCTTGTCAGCGCCGAATTCATCAATGGATGGAAGGCTCTCTTGAACTTGCACAGCCTTCCAAATTTCACAGTCGGGAATGCTCTTCCGCAAGTCAGTGATATAGGCAGCGTCTTCGTCACCGTGCAATTGAACTGCGGAGAGCTTGAGGTGCTTGGCGATCCTGGCGACCGCGTCAGCGCTCTCATTGACGAAGACGCCAACCCATTTTAAGGCCACGGCATCAGTCAGTGTTTTAGCTTGGTCTTCAGTCACACAACGGGGCGACTTCGCGGCGAAGATTAATCCGCCATAAATAGCTCCGCAGTCTTTCGCCTTCTGAGCATCATGAATGCGCGTTAATCCACAGACCTTCACACGACCAAAGATTAACTCTCTCGCCGCCTGTTGAGGTCGTCCTCTTAATAACAAGGCCGTGCCGACGAGAAAAGAATGACAGAGTGGTCGCAGGCGGCGGACGTCATCACGGTTGAGAATGCCCGATTCACTAATAATGACTTTGTCCGCAGGTATTTGGGGGATCAACTGCTCGGAGGTTTCGAGGTTAATCTTCAAGTCTTTTAGGTTTCGATTGTTTACGCCGATAATGCGCGCCCCTAGTTTAAGGGCCCGCTCCATTTCCTCCTGGTCATGAACTTCGACCAACGCGTCCATAGCAAGCTCCCCAGTGGCGGCAAAGCAGCGCTGGAATTCTTCGTCGTTAAGCACCGAGAGCATTAACAAAATGGCGTCAGCGCCGTGGGAGCGAGCTTCATAAACCTGATAAGGATCGACGACGAAGTCTTTGCAGAGCACTGGCTGGGTCACTGCTTTGCGAATCGCCTCTAAATCGTCAAAGGATCCTCCGAAGTCCACCGCATCCGTCAAAACCGAGATGCCGTCGGCAAAGGGACTGTAGGCCTCGATAATGTCTTGAATCTTTAACTCAGGAGCAATCGGACCGCGAGAGGGAGAGGCCCGTTTGCACTCCATAATATATCCATGACGGCTTTGACGCAGGCTCTCTTCCAGGCTACGGTCAGACTTCTCCAATGCTTCGTACCGAGGCGCCAATTTCTTGCGTTCGGCGACCTCCAGTTTTTTACGGGCGATAATGCGTTCAAGAACCATGACTCAAAGCCCCTACTCTTTTCAGGCGCTCGGCGGCCAAACCCGAATCAATGACGCTGCGAGCTTGCTCGACGCCATCCTTCCAAGTCTCCGATTGATTGGCGATCCACAGTAAAGCCCCGGCGTTCATTGAGACAGCGGCCTTGTGGGCGTCGCTGCCCTGGCCCGCTAAAATTCCTCGGAACCATTCGGCGTTCTCTTCGGGCTCTCCCCCCCGCAATGATTCAATTGGGAATTCTGATAGCCCGACATCCTTAGGACTCAGGATCAACTCGGAGATCACTCCATCTTTTAGGAGGACCCCATGAGTGGAGCTATGAATGGCGATCTCGTCCATCCCTCCGCCATGAACGACCAAGGCAGCCTTCGTTCCCAGCATTTTTAGGGTCTTTGCAATGGGTAAACATAAATTAGGATCATAGACTCCGAGCACTTGTCGCTCTGGGCGACTGGGATTGACCAGGGGCCCGAGCAAATTAAATAGGGTGCGTGTCTTCAGCGCACGACGGGTGGGCATCGCGTGACGCATTCCGCTGTGATAAGTCGGGGCGAATAGAAAACAAAAGCGCTCAGCATCAAGGCATTGCTGGGCCACATTGACGCTAGCATCCAACTTAATTCCACACTGCTCTAAAACATCCGCTGATCCACACTTTGATGAAATCGAGCGATTCCCATGCTTCGTCACGTAGAGCCCGGCTTCTGCGGCGATCATTGCGACGGCAGTTGAAACGTTGACGGTGTGCTGGCCGTCTCCCCCTGTTCCACAGCTATCCACCGTAGGATAATCTCGTTTGGGAAAAGGCGTGGCCGCATCCCTCATCGCTCGGGCCGCGCCGGCGATCTCATCGGGGCTCTCACCCTTGGACTTAAGCGCAATAAGAAACGCTGTCAATTCAATCTCAGAACAGTCTCCGTTCATGATCTTATTGAATTGATAGGCGCATTGCTCCGCAGTCAAAGATTGACCGAGACACAATTGATTGAGAAGCTCTGGGAAACTCACAGAGGTCATTGGTTCTTTTCCGCCCATTGAAAGAGGTTTTCAAACAAGGCTCCTCCATCAGGAGTCAATAGGGACTCGGGATGGAATTGAACCCCGGCAACCGCGCATTCTTTGTCTTCGACCGCCATGACTAAATCTCCTAAGCGCGCCGTAACGGCCAGTTGCTCTGGGACTTTTAAAGCAGTTAAAGAGTGATAACGCGCCACTCGCATTGGATTGGGGATGCCTTCAAAGAGCCCGGCTTCAGCGTGATCGATGAGCGCCGCCTTGCCGTGGACAACCTCACCGGCCGGCCCCACAGTGCCGCCGAGGGCTTCTACAATAGACTGATGCCCCAGGCAAACACCAAACACAGGCACGACTCCCCGGGCCTTCCGAATGAGCTCTAAACAGCAACCCGCGGACTCGGGAGTACCAGGTCCGGGAGAGAGCAGGATAAGGCGCGTGCCTTTCCAAGATTGAATTCGATCCATGGCAAAGTCGGCGTCGATGTCATTGCGCCACACTTCGACCTCAGCGCCTCTCAGTCGTAAATCGTCGACCAGATTGAAGGTGAATGAGTCGAAGTTATCAATGAATAAGACTTTCACTCAAACCCCCAGAGCGCGGAGGACCGCCGCGGCTTTGCGTCGCGTTTCATCCGCTTCGAGCATCGGGTCGGAGTCGTGAACCACACCGGCGCCAGCGCGCACATAGGCTTGTCCATCTTTCACAATGGCCGAACGAATGACAATGCTCGTGTCCATTTCTCCGTCCGACGACAGATACCCGACTCCTCCCCCATAAGGGCCCCGTCGTTGACTCTCATAATGACGCAGCAGAGACGCCGCCTTAATTTTAGGCGCGCCAACGAGGGTACCCATATTCATTGTTGCGACATAGGCATTGAGGGCATCCAGGTCGTCTCGAAGCTCTCCGACAACATTGGAAACTAAATGCATCACATGACTATAACGCTCGACAGTGAGTAACTTCTCCACCGATCGAGTCCCGGCTTTACTGACCCTTGCGACATCGTTGCGAGCAAGATCGACAAGCATGATATGTTCGGCCAGTTCTTTTTTATCAATGAGCAATTCTAATTCAAGGCGCGAATCAATCTCTTTGTCGAATTGACCATCGGGTTTCTTGCCCCGTTTACGAGTGCCGGCGATGGGACAAATCTCAACCAATTTCGGTGACCCGCTCACCTTGACAGCGGTCTCCGGAGAGGCGCCAAAGAGAGTTGTTTTTGGACCGCGAAAGTAAAACATGTAAGGACTTGGATTTAGAGTTCGTAAACGCGCATAAGCGACTAAACTATCGTCGCAAGGCACTTGAAATGTTCGAGAAAGAACGATCTGATAAACGTCGCCGCTATAGATATGTTCTTTTAATTGAATAACGCTCTTTGCAAAATCCTCATCGCTTGTGTCCACCTTGCATTGATCATCATCAGGATTGAGGTCTCCCTGGCTAGCCTCATTGAATTGAAACGACTTATGAACGGCGTCACGGCAATGTTGACTCAATTCTTCAATTCGCCTCGCTGCATCATGATACGACAAATCAGAACCCTGTCCTCCAAAGACAAAGCTGAGCACCCGGGTGCTCCGTTTCTTGTGGTCGACAATCACTAATTCTTCAGGAAGCCAAAACTCGAAGTCGGGGGTTTCCAGAGAGTCCTCTTGGGTCTCTGGAAGCGATTCGTAAACTCCGAGGAGATCAAAAGAAAAAGTGCCGGCAATGAGAAATGAAAGCGGCGCGGGTTTTGATAGCAGAGTCCAAGATTGAGAGACGACTCGCAAGACATCGATAGGAGACGGTGCCTTTAGGCGTTCGAGGTCCCGACTCTGCGTTGGGAGGGGCGGAAACTCGACGCTTAATTGATCTTTGTCGTCTGACCATTGAGCTTGGGGAAATTGCCGAGCAATCCACAGCAATATCCGACTTCCTTGAAAGCCTAGAGATTTGACGAAGACCTCTCTATTGCGAGCCCAAATATGGAGACAAGCTCGACTGATAATCAGCGATCGCTCTCCATCTAGACCGGTGGAGTCGGCGGACTCTAAGAGAATCGCAGGATTCTTGTTCGTCCCGGAAGCGTCGGTCGTCAATGACTGGAAGAGGACGAGCGGATCGGGGCAAACAGACAGGCTACGCGAGAGGGGTAAGACCTCTCCGAGCTCCCTCGGCGCATCCATTCAGAGTTCCTTACCTGCCGCTTCAACAAAGGGCTTGAGCTTACGCATGAGGTCGGCAAATTGATCAGGGAACAACGATTGCGCGCCGTCCGAGAGGGCCTCCGCCGGATTCCTGTGGACTTCCACAATGATTCCATCGGCGCCGCAAGCCGCAGCGGCGAAGGCCATAGGATTGACAAATTCCCGAACGCCGGTTCCGTGAGAAGGATCGACAATAACCGGGAGATGACTTCTCTTTTTAATGACTGGGATCGCGTTTAAGTCAAGTGTATTACGTGTCGCGGTCTCGAAGGTCCGTATTCCGCGCTCGCAAAGAATGACCTTACTATTGCCTTCTGAGACAATATACTCAGCGGCCATGAGCAGGTCCTTGACGGAGGCAGCCATTCCTCTTTTTAGAATGACAGGTTTGTCGCTCTTACCCAGCTCTAGAAGCAAGCGGAAGTTTTGCATATTCCGAGCGCCGACCTGGAAAGCAGAGGCGTGGTCGTAAACTCGCTCAATATCGGAGACCTCAACAATCTCCGTAATTCCTGGGAGTCCGGTCTCAGCGGTGACCTTTTGCATAATCTCTAGGCCTTCGAGACCTAAGCCTTGGAAAGCATAAGGACTTGTTCGAGGCTTGTAAGCACCGCCCCGAAGACATGATGCGCCGCTTGCTTTGACCGCGAGGGCTGTGTCCCGGAGCTGATCGAAGCTCTCAATGCTACAGGGACCAGCAATGACAGTGAATTTATCGCCGCCAACGGGGACATCGCCGATAGAAACGACAGTGTCGTGAGGATGAAATTCCCGACTGACGAGCTTATAAGGAGCGAGGATCTCCGTGACCTTCTCAACCATAGGATGGCTGTCAAGGCGCAATTGGCCTAAAATACGCTCGTCTCCAAGGGCACCAAGCACGGTGCGCTCGGCCCCAGGCATGTAGAGGGGCTTACAGCCAAGCTCTTCGATGCGCGCCATGATTTCGTCGGCGACGTCTTTAGTGGCTTCCGGCCTCAATACAATAATCATGATCCCCTACTCCTGCAAACATTTCGGTCGATTTCATGAAAAGGCGACTATATATAACACCTCTAGCCCAATTGGCGAATATCCAACCCGAACTTTCAGCGAAAGAAGAGCATAGGGGAGTTACTCAGGCTCTTTCGATTCGAACGCTGGACGACGAATAAAGCGGTGATAGATATTGAAAGAGAGGCTGTACAGAAGTAAGAGCGAGAGAAAAGCAGATAGGTCAACGGTGACAAAATGAAAGAGAAGTCGCTCGACGCTTGGCTTTGGGGACCGTGATGAAGCCAGGACGGGAGCCGCAAGGAGTCCGAGGACAATTGGCAAAACCACAAACAAGAAGATCAGGCCTCGGCGAAGACCATCTGGAATGAGAGACGGAGCAATAACCTGAATCTCCATTTTGCAAATCCAACGAATCATGAGGCCGAGCAAGATTGGCAATCCAATAACCGAACTGCCATGTTGAAAGACCTTGAAACCGCGCCACTCTCCTCCCTGAATAGTCAGAACCGTCTTCGATAGCGCTGGCACCAGCTCAACTCCCCACTGACCAGCATGGGTGAAGGCATCCCAAGCGACGTGTGTGAGGGCTCCAAAGCAAAGGCAAATTGCGACTAAAAAGCTCTTTTGAAGGCGATTGCCGACTGTTTTTGTCAGATAGCGAGCCGCTTTCCCTCTGAGTTTAGGACTCAGTAACTCAAAAAGCGCCTCCGCCATGATTCCGTGGAAGATCCAATAGAGCGCAAGCCCAACCGGAAGGCAGACAGTCAGAATTCCCAGAATGGAATGGGTCTCCTGGTATCGTAGGCCTATCGGGAAGAACAATGGGAAATCTGGGACCATGCTACCAATGACCAGCGCTGAGAGGGGCAGCTTCTCTCGGCCTAACTTGGCGACCGGTGTGATGGCGAGGATATGTGTGACGGTAAATGGCATCCGTGTTCCAACCAGGTCGTGTCCAAGTAAAATGCTGGACTTCAGCATCGCTATAGTCTCCTATCGGTGCGATCCTGACCCTAAATGGAGACTTGAACGACCGTCAGAAGAAGACAGGGTCCTCTTTTAGACCGACGAAGAATTGTTATGCTATGCGCCCTCATTCACAGGGCATTTTTGAAATTGTCGTCTTTTGGAGTATCAATGTCTCAGATTACTGTTCACCGCGCAAAAGAGCTTCGTGGGACACTTCATGTACCGGGAGATAAGTCAATTTCCCACCGTGCGCTTATGTTCGCGGGGCTTGCCAAAGGGACGACATCGATAAAGGGCTTTTTAAATGGGAAGGATTGCCACGCGACCTTACAAATCATGGGGCAGCTTGGGGTGACGATCCATGAAGTCAGTCCCACGGAATTAACGATTGAGGGCTCGGGGCGGAATGGCCTGAAGGAAGCTGAAGGGCCTCTCGACTGCGATAACTCCGGGACCACCATGCGATTGCTCGCGGGACTTCTCTCCCCGCAACACTTTTATTCTGTCCTGACAGGTACTCCTCAATTGCGTTCCCGACCTATGGGTCGAATTGCCAATCCTCTCCGTGAAATGGGCGCGATTATTCTCGGTCGAAAAGGCGGTTTACTCGCGCCGCTGACTTTAGCAGGGACGAGTCAATCTCCACAGCTGCGCGGTATTCGCTATGAAATGCCGGTCGCCAGCGCTCAAGTGAAGAGCGCTATTTTGTTGGCAGGATTAAACGCTGTCAGTCGAACAACGGTGATTGAACCAGGACCGGCGAGGGACCACACAGAGAGAATGCTTCAATCCATGGGAGCGCCACTTACAATTGATAATCATAAGATCTCCGTCGACCCCCTCACGGAGTCTTTGACCCCCTTGAATATGACGATCCCCGGAGACATCTCCTCGGCGGCTTTTCTCATTGTTGCTGCCTGTTTAGTTGAAGGCAGTGACGTGGAATTGAAGGGGGTCGGATTGAATTCAACACGCATGGGCATTGTCACCGCCTTGCTAAAAATGGGAGCCAATATTGAGATTGCTAATGAGCGAGTCGAAGGCGGAGAGCCAGTGGGTGACTTGCGAATTCGAGCGAGTGAATTGACCGGCGCAGAGTTCGGCGGTCGAGACATTGTGACGATGATTGACGAGATTCCAGTCCTCGTTTTAGCGGCTTCCCAAGCCAAAGGACAAACGGTAATTCGCGATGCCGGAGAGCTTCGAGTCAAAGAGAGCGACCGGATTGCAGTCACGGCTGAACTACTGAGAAGCATGGGAGCCGATGTCGAAGAGAGACCGGATGGTTTTACAGTCGCAGGATCATCGACGATTAAAGGCGGTGTCTATGACAGCCATGGCGACCACCGCCTAGCCATGATGTTAGCGATCGCAGGATTAGTCGCCGTGGGAGAAACCACGGTGACGAGCGCGGAGGTGATTCCTGACAGTTATCCGGGTTTCGAGGACGCCCTCAGAGAGCTTGGGGCAACAGTGAGTGCCGGTGGGTAGATGGGTTCAAACGACGAATTAGAAGAAGAGATTGATACCGCCATAGTTGCATTAGAATTGTCAGGATCAATATCTAAACTTGCATCGAATGAAGCGGAGGCCATCACTAAACTGGCGAAGGAGAAATTTGTCAGAGAGAATCCGCGCTTTTGGTGGACGTCGTTTGTAGGCTCTGTCGAGCGCCAAGTGCCTGACGGAAAAGGTTGCAGAGATATTTCAGCTCTTCTCAAAGACTCAATTGGAAATTGCTACTTCCTTCCCGATCCCAATGAGGCTAAGTCACTCGTATACTTTGGAGCCTTCTCTGCTTTCTGCGATATCATCGAGAATTGCTACTACTTCGAATACTACCTCACCGGTGTGAATCAAAGGTGGATCGCCTGCGAGAACCATCATGACCAGATAATCACCTGCCTTCAAGATCGTTGACGACTGCTATCCAAGATTGTTCTTCAAGGCGCAGTTTGTCGATAAGCGATAATCTCCCTTGGTGAAAACAGGTTCGCTTTCCAAGATGAAGAGCGATCCCGGTTCTATATACTGATCGAAAAGGTCACAGGACCATGTTTATGCTGTGACCTTTGTCACGGAGCGTATCCAATGACGACGCGTCCGACCTTGCGGGCACCCCGTCCTGCGCCTTGTAAATCGGCGTTGTTAAAGTCAAAAGCCGCACCAAGTTGCAGTCCTGCAATACGAAGCCGAATCTGATTGTTTGAATCAAATCCAGCGCCTTGGCGGAAGCTTAAGGCTGAGATCGCCGCAGGTACCGAAGGCAAGGAGAATGAACTTGTGTTTGGATTGACGAGGATTCTCCAGCCTCGTATTGATGCGCCATCCACTTGATCGAGGAAGACTTCGTAATAGCCAGATGCGCCGTTGAAGAGGCCGTTGCTGTTCACTTGGATGGTCGGGGTCAAACCAAGACCAGTGGCCCCAGGAGTGGGACTGATCAATGAAGGAACTGGAGGCAGAGCGACGTTTTGAGGCAAGATCGGATTGACCTTCTGTAAATCTCGAAGGTCAAAGCTGGCGGATTGCGCGAGGCCCGCTCCGTTTCCGCCGTTGTTGCCAAGGGCGGCCACAATGATTTGTAAGGCTGCTGCGTTTGAATCGTTGAAGAAGTATGCATCCGCCGCGTTTCCTGCGGAGCTGAAGGGAGAAAAAGCCCAGCTGCCCAATAGTGGATCGACATTGCCCCCAGTGTAGACTCCGTTGACTCGGGTTGACAGAAACTCGTTTCCGAGGCTCCCCACAGGCAAGCCGGTGACCGTGGCGTGAGTCCCCATGCTCAGACGGCGAATCGTCACGTTGCTGTTGTTCACATTCGCGGTCGTATTGAAATTGAGCAGGCCTAAATTGACGTTGGCCGTGGCCGCGGTCTGGTTCAAGACATTGCACTCATAGACAACCGATTCGATTTGCGTCTGACCGGTGTTCGTAAAGGCTCCAATAAGGGTCATGGGGAGGCGGTAGGCGACGTTGTTGTAGACGCGCAATTGGAAGTTGAGGACCTGGTTGTTCAAGATCGGAAGAGCACAC
>JARGOJ010000114.1 GCA_029210225.1 Planctomycetota bacterium | reverse complement strand
AAAGGCGAGCAGCGGCCCAGTACAACCAAGTATGATGAGTGGTTGGCCGGAGACGAGAGCGTAGATCATGCCACACAGCGCCGTTGCGAGGATCATCTCGACGACCCCAATTTGACCCGCCGTCTCGACCGCCATGACTGAGCCAAAGGTGATGGTCGCTGTGATGCACGCGAAGAACATGAATATGGTGGCAGCGAGAGTTTTGAGGTTGAGACCCTCAAGATAATCTTTAATGTAGTACGGCCAGCGACGTTTAATATCGTCAATCAGTCCGCCTGTAAAACGTCCTGTGCGGCTTTCAATCCCGGCTAAACCGAGCATTTTCTTGTCAGCGCTGTTCGTCGTTCGATCAGTGATGCCCTGCTGTATATGCTCGACAATTTCTTGGGGATTCTTCGCAGCGTGCAGTCCCGTCCGCGCATCCTCATCTTGGACAAGTTTTGCCAAATTGACCAAGGTGTTAATATGTTCGCTCTCTCGACGAGGGCAACCAATCAATAAGAAAACAAGATCCGTGTCGATTCCATCAAGGGCCTTCAAGTCAATGGCATTCTTCAAACGCAAGAATACTGTGACTGGTTGTCTGATCCCGTCCAAGTAAATGTGTGGACAGGCAATTCCGCGACCAATCGCTGTCGAGGCGACTTGTTCGCGTTTGAGCAACATGTCTTTCAGTTTGTCTTTTTGCGTAGAATCGATTGCGTAAGAATCATGAAGCTTGGTCAAAGCCAATTCACAAATCTCTTCAAAATTGGTCGAGTCAACGTCCAGTAAGATATAGTCGGGCTCAACGGGGCTAACCTTTGTTAAACGTCGGCTCTTTTGCGTCGTGGGAAGCGGGAAGAAGTCGCCGTCGAGGTCATCAATGGCGACCACATCGCCGTGTTCAAAGCGGTAGACCCAACCATGAAGCTCTAGCTTGCCAGCTATCAGCTCGTCTCTGACATAGGGAATATCGCTAAGTTTCTCTAATTGAAACCGGACATTCTCCTCTATCGCCCTGTCAAGCCTGTCCTCGGGCAAACAACCCAATGCGTCGACCCGATCCAAGACCGGCTGCATATTCTCAACGAGGCTTGCTATCGCTGGGAGCCCCTCTAGATCCTTGGAGTCGAGTAAGGTTGTGACCGCTCCGCAGTGTGAATGACCACAAACAACGATGTGCTCGACCTTGAGAACCTTCACCGCATATTCAAGGGAGGCTGCAAAACTGGCGTCCTTGTTGTCAAGACACGCAATATTGCCAGCGTTTCTGATGATGAAGAGCTCGCCGGGCTTGCTTTGCGTCAATAAAGACGGAAGAACCCTCGAATCCGAGCAAGTGATGAACAGCGCCTCGGGCTCCTGGCCATCAGTCAGTTCATTGAAGACGCTTGCGAGCTTAGGAAATTTCTCATCTTTAAATTTCATTGCTCCCTTCACAAACTTCATGACTAACTCTTTTCATCGCGTGATCGAAGTGTTTTCAGCATCTTATGTGTATTCTCAGAGATTGTCGGAAACTTCGATAATATCGTAAATAATGATCGAGATTACCGATCACTACTTTCCCAGGCTCGGAATACTAAACCCTCCAAACATTTGACCGCTCCTTAGATTCCGCTTTCTAGGCGTCCCTCAGATAAAGCCGGGCGTTGATCCTTTTCAATTTTATGTGGGTACAAAGTAAGACGACGATTTGAACCACCGTCGTCTTCATCTCTCAACAGAGAGCTGTGATTGTTTTGTCGAGAAGATTCAGTCGCTCTCGCTCCAGAATCCAAAGTATCGGCCCATCCAATAAGCGAGGAGATAACCTTCAGGGCTCTCGATGCTGTTAGGAGCATTGTGTCCGCCTTTGATTTGCGCGGGGTGCTGCTGCCAAACATAGTTGTGAATCGGGCGTTGATCTAAGGGGAAGACGTCAATAGCGATGCCACCTGTGCGGCCGAAGCGATCGGGCCAAGGCGTGACCACGACGCCGGGGTTGTTTGTGTTGTCAACAACTCTCATGCTCAAGTCTCCGGGGTGATCTTGAAGCGCGGTCAAGCCGTCAGCGACGCTGACGGGCATAATGTTTGGTCCGTAGCCAGAGTGAATGGTGTTAAAGAGGGCATTGTATTCGTCACTAATGTATCCCCAAGCGTTGTGCATAGAGCCCTGCATTTTTGCGCGAAGGATAGGGTCGGTCTCCACTTCGAGGAGAGCGGCATAGCTGAGGAATTTGAGGTTGTAGCCGACGTAGCTACGGAGGGCGTCCGCGGCTTCGGACATAGGGGCTCCAGAGTAGTTACTCACGGGAGTAGCGACATTGCGAATGCTGTCAGCGAGTTGCTTTTGACCAAAGATATCAAGCAATTGGGCGAGCATTGTGAGGTTGTTGGCGATCTTGTTAAGGTCGTTGAGATTGCCAGGGTTGTTCAGCCACGCCGTTAAGTCGCCAATTTGCTGACCTAGAAAACCGCCAATGCTGCTCAGAGTGCTTGAGATAATAGGAGCGACAAGGTTTGCCAAGAATGAGTTGCCCCATTTATTCGCGAGGTAGGTGGCGATGGCTTGGTCAAAGCTCCCGAGGAGATCAGCGAGGGCTTGTTTGACGAGAGGTCCATTTTTCCCGGCGAAGAGGTCGTCGACAAAGTTCGAGTAATTGACAACGACATCGTCAAACTTCTTATTCGCGATCAATTCATTACGGTAAAAGGCCTCAACTGCAGGGTCTTGAGTAATGTGCGCGGCGACAGAGAAGAACATCAATCCGCGGAGGGCTTCTCCACCACGAACCGGAGGAATCTTTACGGTTCTGAGGGAGGCGATCAATTGAGGATCGTAAGGAACTTGCTGCACAATAAGATTGAAAGGGAAGTCATCGATTTTGGCCCATTCTGCCGCAGTGATATTGCGATCGAGGTAGGCGTTGCTTGGGTCGACGCGAAAGTGTTCTTCAATTTGACCATTGAGGCCAGGAGCCTTGAGCGCCATTTTATTAGCCATGAGGTGATTGGCGACTTCGAGGCAATCCGCCTTGATGGCCGCTTTGAGCGAAGGGTCTTGGATGTGAGGCCAAGCCATGGCGAAGGCGTAGAAGATACCGGTGTATTGATCCCGTGAGGTTGTTCCGCCGTGATAGGCTTGCCCCTGGAATGATCCTGAGCCGGGCAATTGTTTGCTTCCAGCAGAATACCAAGCGGGATCACCAAAGGAGCGAGCAAAGAACGCGTCGGCGCCCGTGATCGCTTTACAATTGTGAATGGCCCAGAGAGAACGCTCAATATTGGCGAGGGCGACAGGGTCGTTTGTGACTCGGTAGCGATAGACTTGGCTGGCCACATAGCAACCCGTCCAGATCGTCGCGTCGCCGCCGTTCGCTTTTAAGAATTGGCCTGATGCATCCAACTCGACATCAAACATGAGGCCGTTTGGAGTGTGAAGCAAATCGGCCTTTTGGTCGAAGACGTCGGCTTTTTGAGTGATCGGCCCGGCGTTGGGGTTGCTCGGGGTGATTGTTCCACCGGGGCCAGCAGTAGCTCCGGGAGCGACTGATTGGCTACCAGCACCGGCGCCACCGCCGCCGCCACTTCCGCCACCTGAGCAGCCGACGGACAAAGCGAGAGTCAACAAGACAGTTGTTCTTTTCATAGCATTCTTCAATCTTACAGACGGACTGTTGTTGTGATTTTCGAGTCTTCGTTGTTCTTATTGAGTGAGCTGAAACAGAGAGTCGGCGCTCGCGCCCCTATTCAGAGCGCGTCAACTCAATAAAACATTAGGACAAGGCTTACTTTTGGGCGTAAATCGGCGAGCTGATAATGGCTCGGCTACGGTTTGGATTGGCGACGTCCGCGTTGAGAATACGAATCTGATCGCGGGTCCAATCGACAGTTGGGAGCGTTGTTCCGACAGCGGTGTTAAGGCTGACATTGCCCACGAGATTGTAGGTGTTGAGGAGGAAGAGGTAGAAGCTGGGATTTTTGTAGTCAAAGCCAGCCCACTGGGAGCTGAGAGCCACATTAAGAAGGCTCGCGTTCGCGCTGTTCAAGTCGGTGTCTTCATAAACATCCACACGCCACCAGTCGCCTTGCTGGGGCGTATCTGTGAATTGAAAGTTGAACGGCGCGACCGTGTATTTCTGACTGGCGAAGATCTGGCCATTCTTAATAATGACGACTTCTCCAGCGACAGCGTTTGTGACCTTGACGGTGAAATCAACAGGAGCGCCTTTTGGGACTTCGCTGCCGATCATTGCGTCGGGGATCCCGTCGCCGTTTCCGTCAGCGGTGAACTCAAGGGCGGGTCCTTGAGGATGATTTGTGATGTAAACCCGTCCGGCGCGAACCGCGTCGAGAATGCCCTGTTGAGTTCTGTTATCTGTAAAGACGCGAGTTGTTGGATATCCGGGGAAGTTGAGCATGTGGCGATCGCCGCCCCCCGTTGCAGGAACTCGGGTGCCGTTATTGAGGTAGTATTCCCAGAATTTAACAGCTTGCTCTCTCTTGTGAACGCGGAAGCTGGTGGCGTAATCGAGGGCGGCGTTGTGAGGACTTCCCGCAGCAGTGAGCGGCGCGGTGGCATTGACCGCTTGCCCCTGAGTGAGCTCAACGTTTTGGCGGAAGGCCCAGAATGTGTTCCAAACCTCAATGGCGTCGAAACCTTGGACATCGAAAATCCAGGGGCTCTTGCGAGTTGGGTGATTGATAATGAAGATGCCGCCTTGCTGGTGAGCATCGTCGATGGCTGCTTGAGCTTGGGCGTTCCATGTGTTTGCGCCGAGTGAGCGATCGATCTCGGGGAATTCAGTCGTAATGCCGATACAGTTGGCGTGCGCTCCCGAGCCCCATTCTTCGCCACCGATCTTAAGGGTGCCTGAGGCTGCGGCGGCCAGCTCACCATGGCCGGAGACGGTCCTATGATCGGTCAGGCACCAAAAGTCGAGGCCTTGGAGGTTGGCGAGGCTCACGCATTTCTGGACATTATCACCGAATTGCTTGCGAGCGTCGTCGCTATGAGGCGAGGAGTGACTGTGAAAGTCGCCACCGAACCAAGATCCTGTGGGGAGCGAAGTCGGGAGAGCGGCGGGAGTGCTAGGAGTTCCTGGGTTTGATCCTGGTGTGACCGATCCCGACCCTGGGGTCGTTGCTCCAGGGGCCGTGGTCGTCGTCGACGCGCCTCCTCCCGAAGAGCTGCCTCCGCCGCCGCCACCGCAGGCAGCCATGAATAAGACTAGAACTAAACTGATACGCTTCATCGGTCATCCCTCATACATTCGGTTCCATGACAATCACAATTCCCTCCTAGTGCATTTCCCGTGCCAAAGAAGAATAGTGTCGAGACTGGACGATCCTTCCCAAAAACGGGAAATCGGTGTCAGGAGCTGTCGTATATCGACAGTTCAAAAAATTGAGTCTTGAGAAAGGGCAAGTTGGACTCCTGCCCATGGGATAAGCGACAGGAAAGAAAGTCGTAAAGACTTGGCTTCCGAGCAGTTCAGTCCTTGTCGGAGAGCCGCGGGAAGCCTATCTTGTTAGGAGAGGAAGTGAAATGTCCCGAGGGCAAAGATGAACGCGGAGGATCGAGAACGACTATGGCTCAGTCGAGTCGTTAAGCTATGCCATTTGCTTGCCTCAGAAACCGAAGCCTCCACCCTATTCCCCCGCATCCTCGACGCCGCGATAGAGCTAACCGGCGCCCAACGCGGCTTTCTAGTTCTGATTAAAGAGCGTCACGCCGGGGGCTCTTATCACCTTCACATCGAAGAAGCCCGAGGGTTTGACCAGATTGCCCTGGAGGGTGCCCAGGGGGCGGTGTCTCGCACAGCGGTGAGCCGCGTTTTAGAGTCGGGGCAAAGCCTGGTGAGCACGCGCCGGGAAGACGCCGACATCATTGATGTGAGCAGCGTCCAAAACCAACAAGTGCTCTCTATCATCTGCGTGCCCATGCGCCTCCGAGGCCAAGAGCGCGGAGTGCTCTACCTAGACCATCGCTCCAGCGCAGCCTTCTCCGAGAGCGACATCCCTATCCTTGAGACCTTCGCCAATCAAGCCGCCCTCGCCCTTGAAAGCCTTGAGCTCGTATCCTCCAAAGCCAAGGCCCCAGATGAACAACAAGGCTTCGGCCAGCTCATCGGCAACAGCGCCTCCATGAAGACGCTCTACCATCAAATAGACCGGGTCTCTCGAAGCTGGGAGCATGTGCTCATCACAGGAGAGAGCGGGACCGGAAAAGAGCTCGTCGCCCGGGAAGTCCACGACCGCGGGTCCTATCCGAACGAAGCTTTCCTCTCGGAAAACTGCGCCGCGATTTCCGAGTCGCTGCTAGAGAGTGAGCTCTTCGGTCATAGCAAAGGAAGCTTCTCCGGAGCCATCAAGGCCCGCAAAGGACTCTTTGTCGAAGCCGGGCGCGGCACCCTTTTCCTCGACGAAGTCGGCGACATGTCCCTGTCGATGCAAGCCAAGCTGCTCCGGGTTCTTCAAGAGCGAAAACTGCGCCCCGTCGGCAGCAATAAGAGCGTCCCGGTTTCTTGCCGGGTCCTCGCCGCGACCCACCGAGACCTCCCCAAGCTCGTGAAACAAGGCCTCTTTCGCGAAGACCTCTATTACCGACTTGACGTTCTTCGCCTCCATCTCCCGCCTCTCCGAGAGCGCCTCACCGATTTGCCCTCCCTCATTCAACACTTCGCCGCCCAGGTCCCCTGCTCACTCTCCTTCACCCCGGAAGCCGAGAAGGTTTTACAAGCATGGCATTGGCCCGGGAATGTACGAGAGCTGCACAATGAAGTCCGGCGCCTCGCGCTGTCCCAGAGCTCTCTCATTGATACGGAACACCTCTCGCCGAGCATCCGACAGGAAGCCCCGCAAAGCCCTATGGGATCTCTCGCCGGACGAACCTTAGAAGACGTTGAACGAGAGATGATCAAGAACGCCCTTGAGCTTTGCTCGGGGAACAAGTCGAAGGCTGCCAAGCAGCTTGGAGTGCCCCGCTCAACCCTTTACAGCCTTATGCAACGCTACGGATTAGGCTCTCAGTAAAGGCCAAGAACTATGGGCGATCTCTGGTCCTTCTCAAACAAAATACCCGGGCTCTTCGAAGCCGGAGATCTCGTCGGCGAGCGCTACGAAGTCATTGAGAAAATTGGCCAGGGCCAAAGCGGCATTGTCTACAAAGCCCTCGACAAAAACACAGACGACGTCGTGGCCCTCAAAGTGCTCCGCGCCAGCACTGAAGAGATCAAGAAGCGCTTCCAGCGGGAAGGTGAGATATCGGCCTCCCTCGATCACCCCCAAATCGCAAAGATGCTGAACTCTGGAGAACACAGCGGGCAGCTCTTCTTCGCCTTTGAATACATCCCTGGATTGACCTTGGATGCCATCGATAAAGACAAGCTCAGCCCTGACCAGCAATTCCAAATTCTCATAGAGATCGCCCAGGGGCTTGCCTACGCTCACTCCAAGGGCATCGTTCACCGCGACTTAAAGAGCAACAACGTCCTCATCGACGAAGCCGGGCACCCCCACATTGTCGACTTCGGATTGGCCCGGGCCCCAGAATTAGAGAGCCTCACTGAAACCGGTGCTTTAGTAGGCACGCCTCGCTTCATGGCGCCAGAACAATTGAAATCCGGCGGACAGAGAGCGTTGCCTCAATCGGACATATGGTCTTTTGGCGTGCTTATTCACCATCTGCTGACCGGTCAGCATCCCTTCTCAGGCGCCAATGTCACTGAGTTGACCCACGCCATTGTCTCGTCCTCCACCCCGAACTTGCCGCCGCAAAAGGACAGGATGCTCGGCATTCAATCTATCTTTGAAGTCTGCCTTAAGAAAGATCCTAAGCAGCGCTGTAAGGACGGACAGGAACTCTTTGAAGCCCTTAAAAAAAGCGCCTCATACAGCCGAAAGCGCTTCCTCGTTCGCAGCGCTAAAGCCTCCCTTCTGGGGCTGCTCCTAAGCCCTATACTCTTTCTGGCATACACCCTCTTCTTCCACGATCCCAACACAGCTCTAAAGAAGTCCCTGGCGGCCTTTCTAAAGGGTCGGTTAACAGTGGAAGAGCTACGGGCGAAGTTTGACAAAGACCAAGAGACGCTTCACCCAGCCCTCAAGCAACGAGTCATGACGGTCCTCGCTCAATCTCACTTAAAGGCTGAGCGCTGGGGCCAAGCCAAAGATTGCATTGAGTCGCTGAGCAAGCAAAGCGAGGGGCTCGGGGGCGACGGAGAGTTTATCGCCGGGCAGCTAGCCCTTCACGATCGACGCTTCGAGGACGCCTCCCGCCACTTCGCTCAAGCCTTCAAAAAAGGCGCAGGCAATGACGCCATCCTGCAAGAGATCCAAGCTTTACTTCTCGCCGGAAAGACTGACCGCGCTCAACTACGCGCCGAGTTTGCCCTGGGAGAGACCTCGATTGAACCTCTTCAATTCACCCTCTTTCTTAGCCACGCCAAGAGCAGCAGCCAAGCCCCAGAGCACTTTGATACTTTCCTCGATGGTCTCAATGCCCGCCTCGCCATTCCTGAGTTGCTATTGCTACGCAGCCACTTTATTCGTGAGGCTGGGGGCAGCCCTCGAAAGACACTGGAGGAATTGGTCCAGCGTCATCCTCGCAGCCTGGACGGCGTCTTCGCCCTCGCCAAGCAATGTCTGTATGAAGGCGAGGGCGCTCAGGCTCACAGAGTCTTGGTCCGCGGCAAGCTCCAGGGAATCCGTCACAAAGCTATCCGGCACTACGAGAAGCAGCTCGCACGCCTCCTGACGCGAGGTCCTCTTGAACCTTTAGACAATCAAACATCCCCATGGAACCGAGCCATTCAGCGTTTCTTACTGAAGCGTGTCCAGCGCGAATTGGACTGTTATGAACGAAGCAGCGACCCTCGAATCACTCATTCGAGCCCCGTGACAAAAGAGCAACATCGCGTTCGCGCCTTGTGGGATCTCTCGGCAGCCCAAAAGCACGGGGCTCCCGCCGAGCTATGTGCGCGGCTTCAACAATTCTTCACCACAGAATCTCTCCAGAGCCTTCCATTGAACGATGCTTCAGGGCTCTTTAAAACACGGCTCACCATGATTCGCGCTCGCGCTTTCCTCAGGGAGCAGAAGCCCAGTGAAGCCGGCGCTCTGCTCGAAGGCTTGAAGGGGCGAAACGCCTTTCAACAAAGGTCTATAGACCTTCTCAAAGCCAGGGCCCTGATATTCTCTGGCCAGCAAAAGCAGGCCTGCATCGACCTTGAACGACTTCACGAAGAGAGCTTTCTCGATGGGCGGATTTGCCGCCAATTAGCGGTGCTCTATCGGGACGCTGGTGACAGCAGCAAAGCAAGCCTTCACAGCGAGCATCGCAAAGACCTGGAGCGACGACATGTGACCCAGGCCAACCAACACTTCATGAACTATCAACAATTGAAACGGAACAGCGACCGGCCCAGCGAGCTCATCGCCTGCCTCGACTCGGCCATCAAAGCCTATCCTCTTCACTGGAAGGCCCACATCAAACAGGCCTTGTTTCGTGTCGCCGATGTCAAGCCGGTACGAGGACTCGATGAGGCCCTCAAGGTCTTCGAGTTCGCGCCTCAGTATCACTCGGAGCTGCTCGGCTTCTTTCAGGTCGCCTGGGCACGAGAAGGCTTCTTGAGGCATCGTGAGCGTTACCGCTTTGAAGTCGTCCTTAAACAATGCCCAAAAACTCCGAGAGGAAACTTGATTCGGGCGGTCTTGCAAAGTTATGCGGTCGAGATACTGAACCGTAGCGACCTTATCGAAGCAACCGTCACCTTGCTCAGCGCGGCGCTCAATGACAATCCTAGCGCCACAACCGCGAGGCTCTGCCGGGCTTTTCTCTACATTCGAGCGCGCCAATTCGATAAAGCCGACGACGACCTAAGCCTCTATGAAGAAGATCAAAGCCGCAGCTCCCTAAGCCACTTTTATAGGGGTCTCTTACTCGCCGCAAAGGGTCGACCGGGGGCAGAGGTGGCGGCGCGATTGAGAAAAGTACCGCTCTTCGACTTCGCCCTGTGGAAGCGCCCTGGTTGGGACATCGACACCTACCCAGAGCTCAAAAATTACAAGGAAGTCAAAGAAATCCAAGCTGTGATCGGGACAAAGTAAACACTCACAAGCGAGCCGGAGCTCTCCACAACCCGCAAAAAATGAGACAGCTAGGGCAGCGCCCCAGGGAAATCCCAAGACGAACCGTCGACAAGCTGGTCGCTATGCCTATGATAATCGTCTTGAATAATTCCTGGGACCGAGGCGATCAAAACAGTGACCCTCAACTTGTAGCTGTGAGAGTGATTTCAACATCATGAAGAAGACCATTCAAAGACTTGGCCTCTGCCTAACTCTTTTATGCCTGCCTTGCGCTCCAGCCTTTGCTCAAGAGCCAAAAACAGGCACATTAAGCGAAGAGGAACTGGCCAAGAAGTTCAACGCTATAGCGCAGAAGATCGACAAGGCCTTTCGCTCTGGGAAAGGCACCCTCGAAGGGCTCGCTGGCCCCCTCAAAGAGATGGACCAACTCGTCACCGAAGCCAAAGATCCCAAGGGACAATCCGCTGCCAATATTCAAATGACCAAGGCACGGATCCTCATGAACTTTGGAAAGATCAAAGAAGGACTGGCCATACTCGACGCGGTCCTCGTCAATCACAAGACCGGGAAAATTGCTCAAGGCATTGTCGTGACCAAAGCGCGCCATTACATCGAAACTCAAAACCTCGTCGAATTGAAAAAATTGAACAGCGTCGCCAAGGACTCCAAGCTCTCCCAACCATTCATTGAACAAATCAAAGGCCTCTATTACATCGTCAAGGCTCAAAAGCTCGGCGAAGAAGGCAAATCTGAAGAGATCAAGCTCGTCTTAGAAAACGCCAAAGCCGCCAAAGTAGTCGCTAAAATGATCAAAGAAGTCGAGGGCGTTTATTACCACAGCAAAGCGGAAGCCCTTAGAGACGCAGGTAAGGCAGAGGAGATTAAGGCCCTCTTAGAAGAAGCGAAGAAGGCCAAAGTCAGCGAGGGTTTCCTCCAATTGATTGAGCGAGAGATTGGCATCGCGAAGAAAATTGGCAAGCCCTTCGAAGACTTCAAAGTGAAAGACACAGACGGCAAAGAATTGACCCTCTCGTCCTACAAAGGCAAGATTGTTCTGATTGACTTCTGGGCGACGTGGTGCGGCCCCTGCATGAAAGAGATGCCCAACGTCATTAAGACCTATAAGAAGTTCCACAGCCAGGGATTCGAGATCATTGGAATCAGCCTCGACCAAGATGAGACGAAGCTTAAGAAGGTCCTTAAAGAAAAAGAAATGACCTGGCGCCAATACTTCGACGGCAAAGGTTGGGGCAACGCGCTGGCCAAAAAATACGGCATTCAATCAATCCCCGCGACTTATCTCATTGGCCCCGATGGCAATATCATTGGCGTCAATCTCCGCAAGAAGTCCCTTGAGAGAGCAGTTAAAAAAGCCCTCAAGGCCTTAAAGAAAAGCGATTGACTGACAGCGCTTCGCCGTCAAAGAATCCAATCGAGAGGGATAGCGTCGCTGTCCCTTTTCTCGTTAACATGTCGTCACAAAGATTGCGCAGTGACTCACGACAGGGAGAAGTGGAAATGACAGAGGAACTAACACTTGGAGATGTGCCCCTCAATCTCAATGAAGTCTCTGACTTGGCGGCGGTTAAATCCGTCAAGGTTAGCTACGCCCCTGATTTAAAAGACTTGAGCCCATTGCAAGCCCTCAACAATCTTGAAACTCTCTATATCAACCTCGGAGCTGCTTCCTTCCCCGACTTTTCCCCGCTTCACCCTCTTAAAAAACTACGGTCCTTGGAAATCTACTGCTACCGTCGCGAATCCTGGGAAGAAGGTCCAAGCCCTGGCTTCAATCAGCTCCGCAGTCTCGCTGGCTTGAGCCAACTTCAATCATTGACGCTAAATACCGGGACAGGAGCCGAAGGAACCGACCTCAGCCCCATAGCCGCCCTTAACGAGCTAAAATGTCTGAGCCTGTGCATTCAACCCCTGGCCCCCAATGCCCCAGCGCTCGATTTCTCAGCTCTGGCAAAGTTGGCCGGGCTCGAAGAATTCTCCGTCGGCTTTACAGAGTGCAAGAGCTTTTCATTCCTAAAGAGCTTGGCAAAAATTCAAAAGATTGATTTATCCCTCGATAAAAAGTGTGATTTAACAGCTGTCGGCGAAGCCTTCACTCTCCTAGAGCTGACTCTGCAAGCCAACTTCCAGGCGCTCCCCGACCTGACCCAGCTAAAACAATTAAAGAGTCTTCACCTGACCGATGGCTGCTCGCGCCTGAAGAACATTGAAGGGATTCGAGGACTGACAAATCTAGAGACGCTCACGCTGAACATCACCACAAAGTCTCAATTGCAGCCCCTGAGTACACTGACGGGCCTCAAGAAGCTCAATCTTCGCAATGGCAACTACGAATCAAGCAAGGTCCCTCTCGACACAAGCCTCTTAAGGCCTTTAGCCGAAATTGAGAGCCTCGGGATTGTTGGGATGCGTGGAGTGAATCTCGAATTTATTGAGGCGATGCCGCAGCTGCAAAGCGTTTATTTGGGAGGGTGTCAGGTGGGAGATTTCACCCCGTTGATTAAGGCTCCGGCCTTGACTGAGTTAATTTTGAAGAATAATTCAGAGCCCGACCAAGAGACTCAGCGCCAGATTCAAGCGGCGCATCCTAAAATGAAATACAGCGCATCCACCGTGGATTACTGGGGCAATTGAAGGCGCGCTCAATCGAAGCGAAACAGCCAATGACAGTCCAGTTTTTATGCAGAATCGAATTCTTATGACAGGTCAAAGCAAGCTGGGGGAAACAGTCCTCTCCTGCGCCGATTTCGATGCCAACCTGAACTTCTTCACTGAAGACCTGGCATTCGAGCTTCGGGAGATCTTTCCTGCGGACAATCCCAGAGAGGCGCTTCTGGTTGCCTATGGACTTCGCTTGCGACTGCGAAGAGGCCCTGAGATTCCCGCGATCCTGATTCTCTATAAGGACACTGTCGCTGATGGGAAGCCAGAAAGGTCGTTGGCTCCTGGTGGCACCGTGATCGAATGGCGACGCACTCGCACGTCTTTTGAGTTACCTGCGCTCAAGGCCACCTTTCAATTTGCCAAATTGGCGGAGCAGAGCTGGACCGTAGGGCGCGCTGGAATGCTTTACCGCGACCTCATCCCCGACCGCCAGGGAGGCCGCTTTATTGCTTCTCATATTAAGATTGAAGAGGGTGGCCCGGTTCCAGATTACGTTCACTACCACGACATTCGCTTTCAATTGATTTACTGCTATAAGGGCTGGGTCAGGCTTGTCTACGAAGATCAAGGCCCTGCCTTTGTTTTGAGAGCTGGGGACTGTGTGCTTCAACCGCCCCAAATTCGCCACCGGGTCTTAGAAAGCTCCGCGGGCCTGGAGGTCATAGAAATCGGTTGCCCTGCTGAGCACAAGACATACCCCGACCCGATCCTTGCCTTGCCCACGGCTGAATTGGATCCACAGCGCGACTTCCACGGACAGCGCTTTGTTTTAGATAGAGGAGACGAGGGTGAGTGGGGAGACTGGCGAATCCCCGGTTTTCGGTCGCGAAAAAGCAACATTGCGGCGGCGACAGGGGGGCTCGCTCAGGTCGCGGTGGTTCGGCCCCATGGTGAGAGTGACGGTTTCCGTCATGAGGATTGCGAGCTTAGCTTTCACTTCGTTTTGCAGGGTTCTATGAGGCTTGACCGCGAAGATCAATCATTGCGCATTGAAGCCGGGGATGCCTTCGTTCTGCCTGGGGGTGAAGGGGTGGCGTTTCGCGATGTCTCGGAAGATTTAGAGTTTTTGGAGGTGGCTTTACCGGCTGATTTCTCGACGTCGACTATTCAAAGAATCTAGCAAGCGCTATATTTGAGGCGTCCCTATAC
>JARGOJ010000113.1:10607-13905 GCA_029210225.1 Planctomycetota bacterium | reverse complement strand
AAAAGGATAAGTCTCCGAGGACTGACCAAAAGCCAAAGGTCGATTCGAGCTCTACTGAGGTCTCTAAGAAGCCTGAATCAGTGCCCGAAGAAAAGAAGCCCCCGAATGTCGATGCGACTCCTATCAAGACTCCTGGTCCGGTCAAAGCGACTCCGGCCAAAGCGGTTGAAACTCCTCCGACGCCCAAACCCGCCCAAACACCGCCTACGCTCGCTGCCTTTCAAGACAAATACAGAGGGCCAATCGATAAAGCGGGGCCTCTGAATGTCGAAGAAAAGACGCTGACCTTGGAGCAATTGAAATACCTTCTAAAGTATCGAGGGCAGACTCTGAATCTTCACCTCGCTGAGCTGAGTCCTGAATTTGCACGGTGGATCAGTAAGTCGACCGCCAACAGAATTGCCTTCTCTGAACTTCGACTTCTCTCCCCGGAATCCATGAAGAATTTAGGCGATTTTCAAGGCGAAGAGCTCCTATTCCCTAAGCTCGATACTTTGACTCTTTCAACCGCTCCTTTCCTCGCCTCTTTAAAGGTCGTAGGAATTGTTTTCGACGATTTCAAGACGACACCAAGCGCAGAAACAATCGCGACTGTCCGTGCGGGACTCCTGAATGTAAGAAGTACTCTCAAAATCAAGTGGCCTAGAGAAACCAGCAAAGCTATCCGCTATAACATGACGGAGATATCCAGACTCATTCGGTCAAAGCTGACAGAGCTTCAATCTCCGAAGGAACCGGACGGTCCAGGGCCAAGAAATCCCAGCAACTCTGGATCGAGAAAAGCGCCGCCTGGCCCGGGTCAAAACCGACCACGGAAGGCACCGTCCAGCCCGAATCAAAACCGACCAAAAAGGCCAAGCAATTCCAGGCCACCAAACGCGCCTCCATCCTCGGATAGCGCCAATTCGACAATCTGGAATCAAATTAGATCGGGAAAGCTCGATAACATCAGCAAACTCACAGAATTAAGCCCCGGGATCCCTAGTTTATTAGTGATGTTCGCAGAGCGGCAAGACTGGGAAACGCTCGACTTGAGTGGAGTGTTGAGCCTCAATCCAGCCTACTCAAACCAGCTCGCCAAGCATAAGGGGCGATTGATTCTCTCTAGCGTCACTGATGTCGAGTCGTCCGCAATAACCCTCTCTCGATTTTCCGGAAAGTTGCTCGATCTCTCTGGACTGAGAAGTGTTTCTCGTGTGGCTCTACAGAAGCTCGCTCAAACGAAATCGACCTTGGTTCTAGGCTCTCGGTCGCCCAACTTGGGGACCCTGAAGGTTTTGGCAGCGGGACGGCTTTTAGGACTTATACTGAAAGATTTAGAGGTCTTAGAAGATGATCAAGCAAGATGTCTGGCGGCCTCGGGAATTCCTTATTTAGGACTCTCTACAAAGACGCTTACACCTAAGCTTCTCGATCACTTCACTGACTACCGAGGAATTCTAGAATTCCCAGAAACAAAAACTTTAGCTCCTGAATGGATCCCGATATTAAGGCGGTTTAAGGCTAAGCAAGTCAGATTCTCTGGACTCCGCTATTTCCCTGACCGCACCGTCAGGGTCCTCAAAGGCTGCACCGCGACCGAGAGAGCAAACATTAAGAAGATCTTAATCGTCCCAAAGAAGCTCCAGAAGAAATTGGACATCTCCTTAAAGAAATCCTAAGCGGCCTGGTGAAGTTTCACCACAACAAGGGAGACTTCCTCACTCTTGCTCGGATTGCGAGATTGAATCCAATTGTTGGTCTCTTTGCATTCATGCTCTAGAAGCGTGTTGACGCCGAGCCGAAGAAGATCTCTAAAGAAATCCGCAACCTAACAAGCATCCACGATTTGGCCAGTGAGAAGAAATTCAATGACTGCCTCTATCGAAAGCGCGAAGAGAAATCCGAGGGCGGCTCAGAAACGGAGTATAGCACCCGTTTAAATTCTGCGCGACTTTACGGCGTCCGTGTAGATGGTCGAATTCAAAGGCTGTCGTCCCGGGAACTTCCTAGAGTGTCCCTTCAACTTGACAATAAAACAGACGGATCTGTTGCCTTTCATTCGGTTCCTATTTGCGCTCGAAGAGAAATGGCGCTTACGACAAACTGGTGGAGCTTTCAATCGAACTTTCTTGTTTCAAGGTGTGTATGAAGGGGTTTCTAAAGTTAAACTAGATTTATCCTTATGTTCACGATGGTGATAAAGTTCTATGATTAGCAACAGTATTGAGACCTACCTCCCCGACCTTGTCCGAGTCTCAGCGCAACATATCCACCAGTTTCTCAAGGCTCAAGCCTACTCTGAAACAGAAGACCTTCAATTCTTCGGAGAGAACCTCGAACTCCTTCTAAAAGGATCGATGAATTCCCAGTCCATTCCTCGTTTCTCGAGCCTCCTCAGCCACATCTCCCAAGCCCCCAAAGTCATTGAGAATCAGGCTCTCAAACAACATTTCCTTTTACTTCGGCGTCACTTATCTGCAGCCATTGACACAGAACAAAGAAGGGGGCAAGATCCACGATCCTTCCCTACAAGCGCGCCCATCTCCGTCCCTAAAGAAGCCACATTAGGCTCCCGATCCTCCGGTCTCCTTGGGTCTACTGAATCCATGCTGGGTAAATATCAGGTAGTGAAAAAGATTGGAGAAGGAGGCAACGGCATTGTTTATCTCGGCATCAATTCAATCAGTGCACAGCATGTCGCTCTAAAGTGCCTGACCAATGTACGAGGGAAAGACCTAGTAGACGCCGTCCGAGATGAGGCTCGTGTCGCTGCCCGGATCAACCACCCGAACTGCGTGAAAGTGCGGGATATGATGATGGATCAAAGCACTGGCTCACCAGTCATCATTTGCGATTTCATTGACGGATTAAATGGACGCGATTTTTTGGAGCATCCGTCGCTACAAAAATTTGAGAACAACGCTTTGCCTACTCGGGCAGCATTACTGATGTTAGAGCAAATGGTCCGGGGAGTTCGAGCCGCTCACAAAACTGGCATAGTGCACCGAGATATCAAACCAGAGAACTTCCTCGTGACGAAAGAGGTCATGGCGGAGATCAAAGCTGTAAGCAGCCTAGACTCGTCCTCAGCGGTTATACAAGTTCTCGAAAACCGTCGGGATGAAGCGTGGGTTTTGCTCAGCGACTGGGGACTGGCCCTCGAAAAGAAGGGACTCTCTCTCACAACCTCCAAAACATTCAACCTTGGAACGATCCCGCTCAGTAAACAAGGAGGAACTCTAGTTTATATGCCCATTGAGCAAATTGAAGGATCCAACATCGGGCGAAAGTCGGACGTCTTCGCTCTCGGTTTAGT
>JARGOJ010000113.1:0-10597 GCA_029210225.1 Planctomycetota bacterium | reverse complement strand
AGTCCTCTATGAATTGTTGACTGGGGCCACAGCTCTTGAGGCCCGTAGTTTCGCTGAAGGTGTCGCAAACGATCCAGAGATGACTGCCCAGGCGTTTTTGGTTGCTGTCGCGAGCTCAAGAGCGACCTATTCCATCGATCCCAGTAAAGATCCCCATCTCAAGCATCTGCGTAGTCAAAAGAACCTTATGCAGTTGCTCCAAGCCATGACCGCACGAGATCGCAACTCCCGGCTCTCGTCTTCTGGCTTAGAAGCCGCTGTACGGGCCATACTGGAGGGCAGAAAGCCGAATTTGGCTACGACTCAGACAGGCCGCTTAACAAAGCAAGGATTCGAAGAGGACACTCAAAAGACCCAATATGGTCAAGCAATTCTCCTTCTGGCAAGTCTAGCCATCGGTTTCGTCGTACTGTTAGGAGCCATCATTGGATACACGGTGTTCTTCAAATCAAAAGACTCTGTTCGTCCAGATAACAAGGCCGCAAGCAGCGAAAAGACACCGAACGACGAGAAATCACGATTGGCAAACGATCCGAAGCCGCGGGAAATCTACAAAAAGCCCCACGAGAACCCTCGAGATCCTGGCTGGAAAACAATCCAACCGAAGCCAGCAAAGGGAAATCCCTCGTCATTCTTCTCAAAATATGAGTTCAGTTCCCGTTCCGGCGCGACTCTTGATGTCACTGAAACCACTCTGACCAATCTAGAGCTCACATACCTCGCTCGATTTCGTTTGGGCAAATTGATATTGCATATAACCGAGTTGAGCCCCGAAGCTGCCAAAGCCTTAAGTCAGTCCAAGGCGATGACGCTTGTCTTTTCGGGTTTACGATCCATCTCACCATCAAACTTGAAGTGGTTGAGCGCCTATAGAGGTAGGGAACTGATCTTTTCCAATCTTGACACAATCAGCCTAGAGTCCGCGACTAACCTTTATTTGTTGCGTGTTCGCGTCCTCAAGTTTGGAGAATTTAAGACACAACCCTCTCTAGAGACCTTAGCAACAGCTGCTTCAGTAAGTGTTCTTAACTCTCGCCGAATCAAAATCGAATGGGCAGCGAAAACAAACACGCTGATGAAAGAGAAGCATAAGGAGATTAGCACTATCGTTTTGAGGAAATTCAAGGAAAGATCGAGAGCAGCGAGGCGTCCTCGTTATCAACCAAAACATCCTTCTACTAGTCCTTCTGATCAATTTATTTCGATGGAAATTCAATCAGGGCATCTTACGAATATTGGAGAGCTGACCCGGCTTCTGCACGGAATCCCGGCCTTGCTTCTAAAATTTGCGAATCTGCAAGGCAAGAAGGAGCTGAATCTCTCAAAAATTAAGGACCTCACGCCGTCCTACGCAAAGATACTCGCTGACTTTAAAGGACGACTGATTCTCTCCAGTCTTTACGATATCGATGAGCTCGCAGCGGTTCTTTCCAAGTTTAAAGGGCCACTGCTGGATTTGAGCGGAGCGCGAGGACTCTCCAGAGAAGCTCTGAAACACTTATCCAAAGCCGAGACCACCTTGATACTAGGTGACCATTTTCTATCACAAGAGGACCTCCAGATTCTGACAAACAGCAAGTTGAAGGGTCTCGTCTTGTCGGGACTCACCGACCTAAGGGACGAGCAATTAGAGTGCTTGGCGAAAAGCCAAATATCACTCCTGAAACTTGATCTTTCGGTTTTGTCTGTCGAAGGGCTCAGGATCCTCTCTTGTTACAAAGGCACCCTGGATTTTCTTAGAATTGATATACTCTCGCCCGAGTGGATCCCGGTTTTGAAATGTTGTGAAGCGAGGGAGATACGATTCACTGCTCTCAAGGTCTTTTCAAAGAACGCTGCGAGAGTCATGAGAGATGACTGCAGTTCTGCCGAAAGAGCGAGGCTCTGGAAACTCTTGAAAGTCCCTGAGGCCTTCACAGAAAGGCTCAGAGTCGCCCTGGGACAGTGATAATCAGGCGCAGTGGAGTTTCACCACAACAAGGGAGACTTCCTCATTCTTGCTCGGATTGCGAGATTGAATCCAAACGTGAAGCTCTGAGCCAACGATTTCCCATTGTTGAACGTGGCCGTTTTGCCCTTCCTTGGCCACTTGAATAGTCGCCCCGCCGCCGACAGTCTCTTTGATTCTGAGCGTCAATGCACCGTCCCAACCAGGCCCCGTCAATCGAAAGGGTCCCTTACTAGTACAAAGCGTCGGTTCTGTGAGCAGGGAAAATTGCCGAGCCGCAGGTCCCGAAGGATCGTCTCGATCAGGGCGACACGATTGAACAAAGCGCCGCTCCCCCACTTCATCGGGGCTCAAGCTCAACTCTAGACCGGGAAGCGGGCGGGCGCTTGGGAACATCACGAAGTCGTCGCTCACGCTGCTGTCTTCGGAGGGCGTCCAGTGACCCTGAATCGTCGTAATTGTGAGAGTGGGGCCCTTCGAGGCGATAAGCGGGCTGGTCAAGCCATGAAAACCCTTACCTAAGAGCCATTGATCGACATATTTCAATCCCCGAAGCGCGCTAGGGATCTTCATGATAAACGCCGAATTCGTCGTCTGAATATCAACATAACTTTGCTGTTTGATCGATTTCCAAGTACTCATAGCTTTGTCTCCTCACAATCACAAGGCTCCCAGCTAGATTTCACACTGGCTGAGAGACAGGTTTCAAGTTCGGTAAGCGTCTAAGCACACGTCATGCCAATGAATCTATAGCGCAGCAACCTAAATCACTGCGTGCCCTTCTAAGCCTTGTATTTGTTCACATAAAAGAGTATGCATTGGATACTGGAGCGTTCAAAGAGCGTGTCATTGGGACCGAATGTGTCGGAACCGTGCGACAGGCATGACAAAGAAAGAGGTCATTTTGACATCTTGGTCAGCTCGAAACTCGGCGCCCATCTTGAACGACTCTGCGCCCCTTCTTGTATACGTCTTTCACAAGGTTGACACCAAAGTGTGTCGGGAGATAGCGCCAGTGGGGAATATCCCAGAGAACGAAATCGGCCCACTTCCCTCGTTCAAGGCTGCCCCGACTGTCCCCCATACCAACAGCATGAGCGGCGTTGATCGTGGCGGCTGTAATCACCTCACCGGGTGTCATTCTTAAATCAGCACAGGCGATGGTCAGAATCGCTGGCATCGACTCTGTCAGGCAGCTTCCCGGGTTCAGGTCAGTGGCGAGCGCCACAGCCACACCGGCTTCGATCATTTTGCGCGCAGGCGCCTTGTTGGGGAGATTTAGGTAGAAGGTGGTCCCAGGTAGAAGAACCGCGATGGTTTCACAAGAGGCCAGACCTTTGATACCCGCTTCACTGATACGTCCGAGATGATCCGCGGAGACAGCTCCCAACTCGCAAGCAAGCTCTGCGCCGCCGACGGATTCAATCTCGTCGGCGTGAATCTTAATTTGATAGCCGTGTTCTTTCGCTCTGGACAAGATTCGCCGAGACTCCTTGGCTGAGTAAACATGATCTTCACAGAAGATATCGCAAAACTGCGCGAGCTCTTTCAGCTCGGGGAGGAGTTTGTCGCAGAGCAAACGGATATAGGCTTCTTTGTCTTCGCGATATTCATCAGGCACTTCATGCGCCGCGAGGTTGGTCGCGACCAGGTCGACGGGATGGACCTCGTCTAATTCTTTGATCGCGAGTAATTGCCTGCGCTCGGTCTCAAGGTTTAAGCCATAGCCAGACTTCGCTTCGGCGGTGGTTGTTCCCGAGCAGAGCATGCGATCCAAGCGAGGTTTCGCCGCGGTTACCAGGTCGTCAAGAGAAGCTTTGCGAGTGGCTCGCATCGTTGAACGAATGCCGCCTCCAGCCAGAGCGATCTCGGCATATGACTTACCAAGAATCCGTGCCTCAAAGTCGTTCTCTCGCGTTCCATAAAATGGAAGGTGTGTGTGGGGATCGACGAAACCGGGGAGGCACACGGCCCCCTGCCCATCAACGCGGCGCGAGTTCGGAAACTGAGCCAGCAAGTCCGCTTCTGACCCGACTTCAGCAATTTTGCCGTTCGCGACCACGATTGCGCCGTCCTCAATCACTGCGAGTTCAGACATTTCCTTGCCTCGACGAGGAAGAGAAGAACCCGCGAGGGTGACGACTTGTTTAAGATTGTGGATGATGAAGCCGACGGATGGGTCAGACATAGCTTTGAATCCTTGAAGAGAGGAGCTTCAGTAAAGAGATTCAAGGATCTTAGGAGGGCTTGCCCCAGTACCATCCTTGACCAAATTCAACGTCAAGCTTTTTCAGAATTCGCAAGTCTTCGACTTGCTCGATTCCCTCTGCGACTAACTCCGCACCAATAGCTTTGGCGATTCGGATCATGCGAGTGAGAGAGCGGAGCTTCTTAGCGTTCTTGCTGATGCCGTCGATCCATTTGCGATCGATTTTCACGACATCCGGTTCTAGGACCACGAGGCTCTCAAGGGAGCTGCGGCCAAAGCCCACATCGTCGAGGGCAATGAGGACTCCACAGGAACGGAGTGCGTCAATGTGCTTGGTTAAGTAGGCTGGTTCACCAATGATTTGTTGCTCACTCAACTCCACACAGAATTCGCCCCCAGGAAGCTCTCTAGTGAAGAGTTCGATAAGTTGCGGGATCGGCATATCGAGGATCGTTGAGGGGAACAGGTTTACGTGAATGCGCCCTTTCAACTCTAACTCTTGAGCAGAATTCAGGCAGACCTGGACACAGCGCAAATCGGCGAGGTTGAGGACGCTCTTTTCAACGCTGAGGCGGAAGAAATCATAGGGCGATTCGAACGGTCCATGGGGGCCTCGAGAGAGCATCTCCCAGCCAACGACCTCTTCGTCGGAGAGGCGCACAATCTCTTGCTTCACGCAACGTAAGCCTTCGCCCCGGCAAAGCTGGTCGACGATGACATTGGAGGTTTCTTCGGGGGCTTCGTTGTCGGCCCCTGCATAGAAACAAATCTGATTCTTACCGTTTTGTTTACTGCGCTTGAGAGCATTGCCAACACGATAGAGCAGGTCGTTAAGGGTGACCGCGTCTTCTAAAACCTCGGCGACTCCGATGCTCGCGGTCAGTCTCACAGGACCGCTTGGGAGTACGATGACGCTCTCCCCAACGAGTAAGCGAATTCGCTCCGCGACCTTCATACCTTCGACGAGGCGGGTGGCTGGGAGCAGCACAAGGAACTCGTCTCGGCCGATCCGGGCGAGGTAGTCGGCCGCACGCATGGAGTCTTCGAGGCTCCTGGCGATCTCTTTGAGGACAATGTCGCCGGTCACGAATCCAAACTGATCATTGATCTGCGTAAAGTCATCGAGGTCGACGAGAACCGCGAAGAGCTTTGTCTGATCTCTATTCGATCGTTTAACTTCGCGGGCTAGAGCCTGTTCTAAACCGCGCCGATTGAGCAGCTCGGTCAAAGGGTCAAGCGCTGCGATCTCTTCGAGGCGGGCTTTGGTTTCGGCGAGGTCTTTCATAATCCGATGGCGCTCGATCGCATATCGAATGGAGCGTGAGAGGACCTTGGCGTCGATCTCTCCCTTGATGAGATAGTCTTGGGCGCCTCTTTTGAGAGCGTGGGTCGCACGACCTTCGTCTTCGAGGCCAGTGAGGATAATCACTGGGGTCGAGAGGGTCGCGGATTGCGCGTGGTCGAGAACGGTGAGGCCATCACCGTCTGGAAGGCGCCAATCAACGAGGGCACAGTCGAAGTGGGTTTCTTTAAGGGCGGCGCAACCGCTCGCGACGTCGTAGGCTTCCTTGAGATCCACGACGAGGCCCGAACGAGCCATAGCGCGCTGAACAGCCATACGATCGACTTCTTCGTCGTCGACCAATAGGATCCTTAGGTTTTCTGTCACTCAGTGTCCCTCCCGCAAGAGACCAGACCTATGGTAGTTGAACTCGGCACCAAAATTCCTGGAGCATTGCAATGATATCGGTAAATTCTGATTCGTCATTAGACTTCACTATGTAGCCGGACACATTTCGCTCATACGCCGCTAAACGATCTCGTTCGTCGTTTGAAGTCGTCATGACGAATACGACTATGTTACGTAATTCGGCATCAGAACGTAGAGCCTGAAGGAATTCTGCGCCGTTCATTCGGGGCATATTCCAATCAAGAATGATGATAAGTGGACGGGATAGAGACGTACCTTCGTCCTCTCCCCTCAATATTTGAAGGGCTTCAATGCCATCGCAGGCCACCGTCAGGGGGTTGTCGATGTTTAATTTTCGAAACGCACGTTTCACGGCCATGACGTCGACTTCGTCGTCTTCGACCAGTAAGATCCGCACTTGTTCGGACGCGATCATCTAAGCCTCCGGATTCCATTGGACGGGCCAGGTGAAGGAAATTCGTGTCCCTCGCCCGTCAGATTGCAATTCGATGGAGCCGCCACAGGAATGGATAATTTTCTGAACGAGCGCAAGCCCCATCCCTGATCCATCGACGGTATCCCTTGGTTTGAGAGTTTGGAACATCTTGAAAACTCGGGAATGAAACTCGGGAGGAATTCCCGGGCCATCGTCTTCAACAATAAAGTTGAAGAACTCGATTCCTTCATTTTTCACTTTTGAGCAGCTTACTGAGAGTTCGCCTTGCTCCTGATCGTGGTGTTTTGCAGCGTTGCCGAGGAGGTTGCGGAGAACCTGCTCTAGGGGTCCGCGCCCAGTGTCAAAAACCGGAAGGGAATCGTCGGTGCGAATCTTGAACTGCGGCAACAAACCCATGAGATCGGCTATTTCATTAACGAGTAAGGCTGTATCGACCGTCTCAACGGGAACGTCTTGGTGGCCGGCGCGGGCGTATCTCAAGAGATCGTCAAGCAAGCCCTGCATTCGATGGACCCGGCTGTGAAGCAGTTCGAGGAGGCGTGCGCTTTCTTCAGGGAGGTCTTCTCCAAGGTCCTCGGCGAGCCATTGGGAAATTTGGCTAATGGCTCGGAGCGGCGCTTTCAAATCGTGGGACGCGACATAGGCGAAGTCTTGCAACTCTTGGTTCTTGTGCTCCAGAGCCTTGGAGTAGTGAGTGAGTTGCTCCGAGGCGAGCTTCGCTTCGGTGATATCGCGGAACACAACGACACCTCCTTTGAGGCTCCCTGCTTTGTCTTTGAGGGCGCGGCCAGTGGCGCTGAGGATGAGCTCTTCGCCATCCGCTCGGCGTGAGAGCATCTCGACCTGATCGCTCGCTTCCCCAAGAATAGCGCGGTATAGAGGCATTTCATCGAAGGGAAAAGGCTTCCCGGTGTCTGGTTTTAGCAAGCCGTAGTCGGCCATCCAACGGCTCGGCATGCTCGCTTTCGGCCCGGCCCCGACCAAATGCTCCGCCTCGGGATTCCAATGAAGAAACGTGCCCTGCTCGTCGGCCACGATCACTCCATCGCCCATGCTATCGAGGATAGAGCGGAGGATTCGAGTTTGATTCTCAAGCTTATCGGCGGCGGCGCGGCGCTCACTGATATCTCGGGAGACTGTGGAGTAGTATTTCACAACTCCATCGATGGACTTGTGGGCTTGAATCTGCATAGAGACCGGAATCTCTTTGATGCCCTTGTAAAGAACGGCCGCTTCTTGCTGCCAGATACCTTTTTCCCGAGCGCTGGGGAGGCCCTCATTTTCGAGGAGCCTGAAGGTCGTGGCGGGAACCACGTCTTTAAGAAGGTATTTGTTGGCCGGCTCTCCGGGTTTGAGGCCAACAAGGAGACGACCGGCGCGATTGACCCAGAGGAAGCGTCCTTTAAGGTCGGCGATGGCGACAAAGTCGCTGGTTTCTTCGAGGATGGCGACCAATCGGCCGTGGGCTTCTTCCATCTCTCGGCGTTCACTGACATCGCGGAGAGAGAGCATGTAGGCGCGTTCGCCCTCCCACTCGATGGCCACGAAGCGAAACTCCGCAGGGACGGGGCCGCCGTTCTTATGAGTGAGAGTGACTTCGGTTTGGCTTTGCGAGAGGTTCTTGGTGAGCGGGACCTCAAATACATGTCCGATGAGTTCGGATGCGCGGAAGCCAAGGAGTGATTCGGCGGCGGGGTTCATAAATTGAACCCGTTGGTCGCGATCGACGATCACAATACCGTCGGCATTGCGCTCAACCATTGAGCGAAAACGTCCTTCGCTCTCTCGAAGGTCGCGTAGGGCGGCGTGACGCTCCAGGGTGTATGACAGCGACCGGCTGAGCAAGGCCGCGTCAAATTGTCCTAAGACTAGAAAATCCTGGGCTCCTTCACGCAGCAAGATCTGATGCCAAAATGGCTCTACAAGGCTTGTAAGAACAATCAGAGGGACATCTGCATGTTTCTTGAGCAGACCTTTCATACGTGAGAGGTCTTTAGAGTCGTCGATATCGAGGAGCAAGATTTGACAGTTTTGGCGCTCTAAAGCGCTGCTTGCCGATTCGATGTCTTCGGCCCATACCACGCGAAATACGCCAATCTCAGGACGGTGTAAAAAGTCGCGAAATTGGTCGCGGAGTGAGTTTTTTGGGCTTATAAGAAGGATTGTGATTTCAGACAGACCCGGTTCGGATGACATCCGCGGGACGCGACCAGATGGAGCTCTCGAATTAGAAGCCGAGGACATAGGTTCACTTCTGTATTACATTGACTCCGACAAGCGAATATTTGCTAAGCAAACGCTGGGCCAAAGCAAATTAGCCATGTCCAGGAAATTAACAAAAACAACATCTAAATCAACTGATCTTTGCTCTGGGAGAGCATTTCTTACAAAAGCGGAGAAAAACGAAAACCCAGCTCAGCCTATTTTTGGTCGGAGCATCTTCCTGAAAAGAGCTTGAGATCACAGTCTTGGACGGGTATACCACGATGTATGGCGGATAGCACAACGATCACTCGACCCACTGAGAAAACAAAGGAGGAGACACGCTTTGCTCCTCTCTACAATCTAATTTTGCTCGACGACGATGACCACAGCTACGAGTATGTCATTTACATGTTAATGCAACTGTTTGGATTTAAGGTCACGAAGGCATTCAAATGCGCTATCGAAGTCGATACAGGGGGCCGGGTCATTTTGATGAGCGGTACAAAAGAGCATCTTGAGTTGAAACAGGAACAAATCCACAGCTTCGGACCAGACCCCAGTATCCCTCGATGTGCGGGCTCCATGTCAGCCATCATAGAGGCAGCGCCATCCCCATAAGAACGCTGAACGGAAATGGGCGAGCGCGCCCCAAATGGGGCAGATCCGCCGCATGCTTTACGATATAGGTCAGTGCGCTGGGGAGGAATTTTGTGTTGGAGGCTTAGTTTTCCTTCGCCAACCAGGCTTCCCAGTCAGCGTGGACGGTCATATCAACCCCGTCTTGAGTGGCGCGTCTTTGCAAGAAGTTCTGCAATTCGATCAGGAAGTGGGTATCCATTAGATCTGGGAACCGAGCCAGCTGCTTGTGGAGGGCCCGGTAGACAAGGCGGAGTTCATCTTCAGAGTGGGCCGCGATCACGGCCTCACCCTTTACTTCAAACGTCATATTTTCGCTCCCTTAAGGTAGGCCAGAGATCTTAATTCAATCACTGCGTAAGGCAACAATGGGATCTAATTTAGAGGCGCGGAAGGCCGGATAGATTCCCGCCAAGAACCCGATCAGAGCGCAGAAGAAGACCGTTAATAAGAGTAAGCTCGGCGGCGCCGTAAAGAACTCAAACCCCGCCCAGTCCTCAGCGATGAGCGTCACGCCCCATTTATTGAGAATCATTCCCAGGGCCAGACCCGCTCCCGCTCCAAAGATGCCCCCAAGCAATCCGATGGCTGCCGCCTCCAAGGCAAAGAGACCTCGAATCTGACTTTGAGTTGCCCCCACCGCTTTCATGACGCCGATCTCCGAGGTTCTCTCATAAACGGCCATGATTAAAGTGTTGGCAATACCCAAGGCGGCGACAAAGAGCGCGATGACACCAAAGCTCGACAAGAACGCGTCGATCACGCCAAAAACCGCCGACAAGGCCGTCAAATTGTCCTGCAAGGATCGAACCCGGAAGCCCTTCGCTTTCAGCTCCGCCTTCACCGCTTCAATCTTCTCTTTCGTGGCGACCCTCACACGGATCCGAGAACCCCAATTGCGGCTTTGATTCGCCGCTTTCTTCCCAGCGTTCGGCCCCATAGACGCGAGCAATTTCCCAAGACGTTGCTTTTGACCACCAGCGTCCTTCAACCCGGCGACAAGCTCTTCATGACCCGCGAGCACCCTCAATTGAGCGACACCGTTCATGAGCATCATCATGAGCTGAGGACCCTGATTACGAGCCTCAGGGTTGTTCGCCTTTTGCAACAGGGTTAAGAGCTTGCCCAAGGATTTCTCCTTTTCAGTCCCGGCCCCGAGGGAATCGAGCAGGGCCTGATCGCTGGCGATCTGACCCACATCTCTCAACTTCATAATCATTCCAAGCGCCCCGCCGCCCTCGTTTGGACGTCGCTTGCCAAACTGGAACTGCGTCACCTCCTCACCAAACTTCTGCGAGAGATAGACCGCGGACGACAAGATCGACTTCTTCGTCACGCCGATTATTTTTGCTCGGTAACCAGCATACTTAGCCTCCACTTTTTGCGGTTTCGCCCAGGCAAACTGACCATAGTTACTCAACTCAGGGAAGATGATCTCGACTTCACGACCGA
>JARGOJ010000112.1:12188-13908 GCA_029210225.1 Planctomycetota bacterium | reverse complement strand
TGAGAATCGACTTCTGGGACATCGACGTTCGCTTGAATGTAAGATTTAAAACGAACCAGCATTTCCTGTTCGGCGTTTGTGAGTTCTCCGTCAGCGAGGGCCACGGCCAGAACAGTGGCGTACGCGAAGTTTTTGTCTTCTTGCTTTTTGATGACTTTCCCGAGAGTCTGAAGTTTGTCTTCATAACTCGCGAGCATTGTCTGAGGCACGACTTTTAACACTTCGATTGTGCCGTTAAAGACCCGTTGGGCTTTGTTTTCGCCAATAGAGCTCAAAATGACGGGATTATTCGTGCACGAAGTCATGGCGCTATCAATTTCGCTTTGGGAGGCTTCTCCGTCTGCGAACACCATGCAGGCCATCGCAACGGCCGCCCATTCGCCACCGGCTGGGCTGACGGTGATACTCGTCAGTTTTGCTTTGAAATCGTCGAACCAACCCATTAATTTGTCCAGTGAGCCGAAACTTGCTCAGACTAATTCTTGTGAACCATAAAATTTAGCAAATTTTCGGAGTCCCGTGATTCAAGCTATCAAAAATGATATGGCTCAATTGTGTCCAGATTTCTGACCAAAGCTCCCCAAGTAGTCACGGCAACTCCAAAGCCCCATAAGAACCACCCGAAGTTGCTAGGCCACAAACGCGACTGGAGTCAACTATGGATTTAGTTAGATTGTTGAACATCGATACCTGGGATCTACTTCCGAACTCTGAAAAGCGACGGGTAGCGGAAACAGTTGAAGGAGAAATGGCAGATTGGCTTCAGTTACTGGGCATCGAGAGCTTTTGTGTAGGAGGGCTCTCTAGTGAGATCGCTCAGTTCCGACATTTGGCCACTGGGCTTGTCCTTCATTTGATACCTGGGGGAAGTTATCTGCGAGGTTCGAGGACGTCATCCTGGACTTTCGATAAGCCAGTTTGCGAGGTGGCTATCAAGCCCTTCTTCATCGGTGAGACTCCCGTCATTCAAAGTACCTGGGATCGATTTGGAGGAAGAGATCAGCGCAGCTGGCATGGTCCGTTCCATCCCATTGAGAAGGTCTCAGTCGAGGACTTAAGCAATTGGTTGGAGAACTTTGAAGATCTTCGTCTGCCAAGCGAGTCGGAATGGGAGTATGCAGCTCGGGGAAAGGCGGAGACAAAATACTTTTGGGGAGACGAGATGGACGCTCGCTACGTCTGGTTTAAAGACAACAGTGGAATGGAGACCCAAAGTGTTGAGCACCATCGCGATTTCCGGAACGCTTTCGGATTGATCGACGTCCTAGGCAATGTTTGGGAATGGTGCGAGGATGATTTCCTCGATTCTTATGCCGACGCTCGCACTGATTCCATTGCCTACCGTTCTGAGACGGCTGAAAGAAGCCATGTTTATAGGGGTGGCGCTTGGAACAGTCGGGCGCCGAATGTCGTCCTATCGAATCGTAATGGAAGAGGAGTTAATTATCGCTTTAGTATGATCGGATTTCGTGTGGCGGCTTCCCTAAGACTCACTGGATCCCAATAGAGTTTAGACTAAAAAATCTTAGGATACTGTTCGAAAGTGATTTGGTTCTCTAATGCAGATTACCTGATGTTTGATTCGCATTAGATAGGTTCCTCTGGGAAAGACAGTGTTTCGGATACCATTTTTCCAGCGATTCCAGGCGTCCGAATATTCATGGAGAAAACTCTTCCAACATTGATAAAGAGATTCTCTAAGTTTGACATCTTTACAGGC
>JARGOJ010000112.1:11812-12178 GCA_029210225.1 Planctomycetota bacterium | reverse complement strand
TCTAGGTTGATCAAGAATTCTGCTATCTGGGTTTCCATTGCAGTCAGTGTTTGGGTTGGAGCATTTTTTCTGTTCTAACCGTCTTTCTAGTTCCCTACTGATCAATGCTTGCAATTGAGCTGGCGTCAAATTGCTGAATTGCTTGGGGACAGTGAGTCTCAAGCGTTCTTCAGCAGGCAAGTGGGAGACTCCTCTAAAGAAGAGTTTCGGTTTTTTGACGACAATTGATGTTGTCCCGATCTGTTGAATACTCGACTTTGCGCCAAGCCACTCGCTCGGATGTTTGACCAAGTTTGAATTGACGGCATTTAATAGTGTATAGACTAGCTTGTCGAGAACAGCGTCGGCATCAGCCAGAAGTACAGC
>JARGOJ010000112.1:7471-11802 GCA_029210225.1 Planctomycetota bacterium | reverse complement strand
GCTTTACGTCTGGATGCGTTTCACTTATGACCAAATGATAGTGGTTTGACATGACGATGTATGCGTGAACTTCTATGCCAAATTGCCTACTTGCATGGCCCAAGCAATACTGAAAGACATGATTGACCTGCCGCCCAGGCCTCAACAGGAAACTCCTTTGCGCGCAGCGCCGAGTGATGAGATAGCTTTGCTTCGGTATGAGCAATCTTGGGATGGTCATGAATTCTCTCCGAGTTGAATGGATAAACTGGAGAGCTAGCAATTACACGGCCAAACTCTAAAGCCTTGCAAACATTGGCTTTGAGCTTGTCGCATTTTTGTCGCAGTTGCAAATCGCGACAAAATGCGACAACTCCATTTGTCCACAGGACTCAAGGGGCATTGAGTTTGAGACGGATTCCTCACCTTTCTTTGACTGCAGGGTGCGAGCAAATATGCAATTGCAACGACACTGCGAGCTAGTCATGTGAGCGCTTCATTGAGTCCCAAGTTTCTACTTTTGGCATTTGGGGCAATAGAACGCACTTCGTTTTAGGTCTTTGACTTTTTTGACAGTCGAATCACAACGTTTACAGGCTTCGCCGGCTCGATTGTAGACCCAGTGAGAGAATTGAAACCAACCAGAGTTTCCAGATCCGTCAACGTAGCCTCCATCCGATAGGGTCGAACCACCGGCGTCAATTGCAGATTCAAGAACCTTCTTTATCTCCATTGAAAGACGTTGACATTCAGGTCTTGAGAGCCTTGAGACGGGGCGTTGAGGGCGAACGCCGGAATGGAAGCATGCCTCATTGGCATAAATGTTGCCGACTCCAGCGACTAAATTTCCGGTCAGTAAGAAATCTCGGATTCGAACTTGCTTCCGGCGAGTTCCTTGAAAAAGTAAATCACCATCGAATTCATTCGAGAGTGGCTCCACTCCAAGATTTTTGACTCTCGGATGCGACGTCAGGCTAGAGCTAAGACAGAGCTCAATAGATCCAAATCGTCTCGGATCAATAAAGCGTAAGTCCCAGGTATCCATAGTTAACCGAACATGTTCATGTTTTAGCCAAGCAGTGTTTCCGGCTGCTCGTTCCGTTGCTAAGAAACGGCCGCTCATTCCCAAATGACCGAGCAAACACCTCTCAGCGCTTCGCCCTCTCTTAAAACGGAATACCAGAACTTTGCCTCGTCTCTCCAAGCCCATTAAGGTTGCACCTGGTAGATCGGTTTGAATCCTTTCCGCTGGAATCGGGTAACGCAAGTCGGTTCTCTTGATGACTATTTCTCTGACTTTGCGTCCGAGGGCAACGATCTCGAGGCTTCGCCTCACGGTTTCTACTTCCGGCAATTCAGGCATGTTGTTGATCCACCTTGTTTAGCGAGATACCTGGGATAAATTTTGAGTCTTTCACGAGTGAAAAGCCTGGGAGTCCCAGGTATCGATGATTTGATAACAAATATAGTGAGTCCCAGGTATCGAAAATCGATACCTGGGACTCTCCTGAATGCGAATTGAATCGTTGGTCTGGGTCTTTCAAATGAAGAAGACCGCTGATAGTAAAATGAACTACATGAGATAGGCTGGATCTCGGTCTAAAATGACCTCAACGTTTGTGTTCGATTTGAAGTCCATGGCGTCCATCATGATGCTCTGAATAGCGCTTGGTGTCGGGGCTTTAATTAGAGCCTGAAATCGAAACTTATTCGCAAGATAGGCGCGCGGGCTGATCGCTGGGCCTAAAATTCGGCAATCTTCAGGCAATCTCGCTTTCAGGTAATCTACGAGACGGTCGGCCTCTGATTCTGCTTTTTGTTGATTCTCGTCCCGTACGAGAAGATGGAGTAGACGGCCAAAGGGAGGATAACCCAGCATTTTTCTAGCAGGAATCTCTCTCATGGCAAAAGTATCGTAGTCATGTTTGGAGGCGGCCAAGATGGACGGTTCCGCGGGGTTGAAGGTCTGAACTATCGTCCGCCCTTCAAGTTGGCCGCGACCCGCACGCCCAGCGACTTGGGCAATGAGCTGAAAAGTTCGCTCTGTCGCACGAAAATCAGGATGTCCTAGGGACGTGTCAGCGTTTATGATCCCTACCGCTGTCACCTCGGGAATGTCTAGCCCTCTAGCGATCATTTGCGTGCCAATAAGGAGGTCTACTTCACCTCGTCGGAATCGGCCAAGTTTGACTTCGACTCCTTCTCCGCTCCGGACTGTATCACTGTCAATTCGCTCGATCTTCGCCATGGGAAAGACCTTTTGACAAACTTCCTCAATGCGCTCGGTGCCTGCGCCCTTATGCTTCAACGGTGGTCCATGGCATTCAGGGCAACTCTTTGTAGGAACTTTGAAGCGCTCCGCGCAAAAATGGCAAAGGACGATGTCCTTCTTCTTGTGGTAGGTGAGCGCGATATCGCAGTGAGAGCACTTATGGACATATTGACACTGAGGACAATGCAAGTAAGTAGTAAATCCCCTGCGATTGAGGAATAATATTGCTCGCTCTCCGCGTTCGAGGGACTCCCGAACCAAACGAGCCAACTGCCTAGAAATGAGTGGCATTCCCCTCACTTCTCTCCATTCAGCACCCATGTCGACAATTTGCACCTTCGGTAATCGTCCGGCTCCAGCTCGTTTCATCAACCTGAGCAGGCGGTAACGACCGGCCAACGCGTTTTGGAAGGACTCTAAAGATGGGGTCGCGCTGCCGAGAACCACGACCGCGTTTAGGCGCTTTGCTCTCAAAACGGCGGCATCCCTTGCGTGGTAACGGGGGCTTCGTTCTTGCTTATAAGTGGATTCATGCTCTTCATCGACGACTATGAGCCCCAAGTTCTGAACGGGAGCGAATAGCGCGCTCCGAGGGCCGATAACAACATTGGCCTCGCCTTTTTTGACACGTTGCCAAGCCTTCCAGCGTTCGTAATCGGAGAGTTTGCTGTGGAGCACCGCCACATGCCCACCAAATCGCGCCCGAAATCGACGCGTTGTCTGGGGAGTCAATGCGATTTCCGGTACTAGGACAATGGCTCCTCGACCTAGCGCCAAGCCATGCTCAATGACTCGAAGATAAACCTCCGTTTTACCGCTACCAGTGATGCCGAATAGTAATGAGGCCGAAAAGAGCTTGTCATCAAGATCTTTTTTCAGGGCTGTGACTGCGACAGATTGCTCGTCGGTTAAGACTGGCTTTGTCTCTAATTCCGAAAGGACCGTTTCGTCTTCGTCGTCCGGATTTTTAGCGACCACCCAGCCCCGGCTAATGCAACGGCGAACCGTACCCCGTGCGACTCCTGCTGCTTCCATCAAGTTTTCTAAGGCGACTCCTTCGGGGCGCTTTTCAAGGATATCCAGTATTTTTGTAGCTCCGGAACCAACTCGGCCTTCTGTCAGAGTGTCGGTTCGAGTCAGAATACTGTCTGGTCGGAGCATTTTCCGCCGCTTCCATTCGCGAATGACGCTCTTTGGAAGGGCAACCTCTAAGACCTCAGCGAGCGGGCTTGCATAGTAGTGCGAGAGCCACTGGCAGAGTTCAAGCATTTCTTCATTGAAGACAGCGTCTTTGTCAATAATGTCGCTTAAAACCCTGAGCTTTGGCTCTGGAATGTCCGTTTCAGTTGGAAGGCCGACAATGAATCCCGTCAAGTTGCGTCGGCCAAAGGGCACCTGACAACGTTGACCTATAGTCACGGTCTGACGCAACGGGAGTGGTACTTTGTAATGAAAGGTTTGGGGAAGTGGGACTTTAAGCGCAACCTCAACAAGCCAATGACCTCCAGCTTCAGGATGGTCATTTTTTGCCGGATCTTCAGCCAGTCTCCTCTGCTCGGCCTCAATTTCAGGAAACAAGGATCCGGATTGACCAGAGGTCATAAAGTTAGCCTTTTGAATTCCAGAATCGATTTAGGAATGACTTTGCTTTGAGTTTGCGCTGAGACGCTTTGAGCTCTTTTTCAAGCTCGGCTGCGAGGAGTCTTGCGGCGGTGAAGCGATCTCGTTGATTCTTCTCTAAACACTGGAGACAAATGTCGGCGAGGCGCCTCGGAACCTCTTTGTTGAGTGCCGCTGGATCTTTGACCGCTTCCGTCACAACCCGTTTAATGATCTTCCGTGGATCGCGACCGATAAACGGTGGACGCCCAGTCAACATGAAATAAAGGGTAGCGCCCAATGAATAGATATCACTCGTCGCATTGACTGGGCCAAAGCCCCCCCTCGGCTGAGCTTGCTCAGGCGGCATGTATTGAGGAGTACCAAGGATGAGTCCCTTGTCTTTTTCAGAACCGTGATTGGTGACCAAGCCGAAGTCAATAAGGACGGCGCGAAAGGGTTGCACCGAACGATCAAAAAT
>JARGOJ010000112.1:0-7461 GCA_029210225.1 Planctomycetota bacterium | reverse complement strand
GATAGACCGTGGAACGATGAAGAAATGCGAGCGCATTCGCTATTTGTGAGACGATTTTCAAGGTCAACATGAAAGGGGGAGGCCCGTCCTTAGTAATCATATTCCGGACGTCTTGACCCTCAAGCAACTCCATAGAGAAATAGCTTAGTCCACCCTCTCGACCACAATCAAAAATCCGGACGATGTTTGGGTGATTGAGCTTGGTAAGGATCTTCATTTCTTCGAGGAAACGCTCGGCTTCCTTGGGGTCAGCGTTATTCTCAAGCATCACTTTGAGTGCGACATCGCCATCAAAGCCCCTCGCCTGGGCCATTGTTTTAGCCATTCCTGTAGGAGTTGCTCGAAGAACAACGCCCATTGCGCCTCGGGAAATCTCACTTTGAATGTGATAGTCCCCGATTGTGTAGTCCTTGAAACTCTTGCGTTGTTTCGCCAAGACCTTAAAAACATCTCGATTGAGAGGACCTCCGCGTTTCTTTACCCCGGGTGTTGGCATCGCCGACCTTCGCGAAGATCCCGAACTTTCTGATTTCAAACTCAAACTCCCAAGGTCAAGAGATGAGGAGGACGCTTTGCCCTCGTTTTCTGGCGTTGCTTGGACAACAGGAATGTTTTGACGGTTATTGCCCAAGGCCAAGTCGTCGGGAATACTAAGGTCCATGGCCGAATCTTCGTCCGGCATGGAAAGCACTGGAATCTCTTCGGAATCGGGCCGCAGGGTCAACGGGCCGCCAGAAGTCCTTCCCTGTCCCATATTCAAGTCTAAAGAATCACCGAAAGGCGAGGCGGGCTTTTCCTCCAAGACATAAGTTGCCTCACTCTCCATAGGAACCTCTAAGAGACTGCTATCAGGCGACTGAGCGAAGGGATTTGAAGGTTGAGCAGCGGCGGCAGGTCGTCGTGGAGCTTCATCGCTGTCGTCTAAAAGAAGTGTGGGCTCCGCGAAATCGGCTTCCTGGGGAGGACGCGGAGCATCAAGTACAGGGTCAGGGAGTCGGCGGACCTCAGCGTCTTCGTCTTGAAGGACAAAGGTCGGCTCGAATTCGGTGGCCTCTGCACTGACTCTAGCAGTAGGAACAGGAATAGTGAGGGACTCCAATACTCGTGGCGCGGGATCTTCGTCTTTGAGAACGAATGTTGGTTCGAATTCCGTCACCGATGGGGCAGAGCGTTTTGGGCTGTCGTCGGACATAACGAGAGTTTGTTCAAACTCTGTAACGTCTTCATCGTCACTCGGAGGAGAAGCTGGCCGTTTTGGTGCTGAACGGACTTCGTCCTTCAGAACGTAAGTGGATTCAATGTCGAGTGTCGGAGGAGGTGCCGCTTGCGTTTGATTCTCGGAGAGAACAAAAGTGTTTTCAAACTCGAGCGGAGTCTCCTTGCGAATCGCATCTTCGTCAGTAAGAACAATTGTCATCTCGGCCGAAGGCGGAGCTGGACGATTCTCTTGGAGTACGAAGGTTGCCTCTGGATTGGCCGGTGGCTTATTTTCAGGCATCACAAAGGTGTTCTCAGCAGCGGTCGCTGTTTGGACATTGGACTTTGGCTTGGCCAAGTTTTCCTGACCGAGGACTATCGTATTCTCGATATTTGGACCGGCGCTATCATCATTGAGAACGAATGTCGGGTCTCCAGAACTTGGTGGCTGATTCTCAGCCATCACGTAGGTGTTCTCCATAGGCGACGCAAGACCGGAGGGAGGAGTGGGCTTTTTGCTGTCTAAAACGTAAGTCGCTTCATTCTCAACGTTGGATTCTGGGACCTTTTGGCGCCGGGAAGACTTGCTCTTCGAGCCTGGCTGGCGGCCACTTTTCTCTCGCTTCTTTTCAATGTAATCATTGAAAGCTCGCGCTAGAGTTCGCTGCTCCTCACGATTGATTAAATCGAGCTCCCTCATCAAACGGTCTAGAGCCTTGTCTGGCTCTTTCTGTTTGGCAAGAGCTATGGGGCCCATCATTTCCTCTTTGAAGAGGCCAAGGCGGGAGGCGATTTTTACGATGAGTTTGTCACGCTTCGAAAGCATAAGTCTCTGACTGCCAATACTTTGTTGATTTCCGAGAATCTAGTATAACCGCCGAAGACCACTGACCAAAGAGATAAGCACACCCTTCCCCACAGATTTCCCCTCTATGCTAAAACAGGCCTAGATTGAAAATGATTTGCCACAGGTTTGAGGGGCCAGAATGAACGACCTAGAGCTACTCCAATATCTTATTGAATGTCCCTCACTTTCTGGTGAAGAAGGACCATACGCTAGTTTGCTCGCGACACTTTTGAGAGAAGAGGGTTTCGTCGTGGAAGTGGATGAATCGTCAAATGTTTATGCATTCGATGGCGATCAAGCAACTCGCGTCGCATTTTCAACACATATCGATACCGTACCTCCGTTCTTCCCTCCGCGTCTTGAAGGAGATCTCGTCTATGGACGAGGCGCTTGTGATACGAAGGGTGGCTTGGTATCCATGATAATGGCGTCCCGTCGCCTCAGGACCAATGGGTTTAAGGGATTGGGCTTTGTATTAGTCGTCGAAGAAGAGACGACCCATGATGGCGCTCGCCTCGCAGCACAACATCCGCGTCTGAAAAAAGAGCAGCCTCATTTCATCCTTTGCGAGCCGACCGGCAATCGTGTGGTTCGTGCGCAAAAAGGAGTCTTGAAGATTCGAGTTCGCAGTGTTGGCAAAGCGGCGCATTCTGCTTATCCCGACCGCGGACATTCAGCGATCCACGACCTAGTTGCCTTTCTCGGGCGCCTCGCTGAGCTCAAACTACCGAGTGATCTCCTGCTTGGCCCAACAACGTACAACATTGGCTTAATCTCGGGAGGAGTCGCGGCCAATGTTTTTGCCCCAGAGGCGGAGGCGGTCCTCATGATCCGGCTAACCCGTCCTATCGCGGACGTTCTGGCTGTGATCGAGGGAGTCCAAGGGAATGTCCAATTGGAAATCATGACTCAAAACGATCCGGTTCACTATGACCCGCCGGAAGGTTTCGAGAGTTGTGAGGTTTCGTTCAATACCGACGCCCATTTGCTCAAGGAAGTTGGAGAGGTCTGGCTTGTGGGCCCTGGAGAAATTGAGGTCGCGCACTCCGCGCATGAGCATATCAAGCTTAGTGAATTGCGCCGTGGAATAGATCTTTATCATGATTTGGCATTGCTTGCGGCAGAGAAGAAGGAACTCTCATGAAACAAATACTCAAGGCGGACTTCATTGACTTCGGTGATGGATTTGTCAAAGACGCTTGCATAGTCATGGATGCCCAGGGGCTCGTGATCGATTTCGGTTCTGTCGCGGACAAAGAGGAGTTACACAATGACGCCTATCCAAGCGACTTCAAAGGCCACATTATTGTCCCCGGTTGCGTCAATGCACACAGTCACTCGTTTCAGGTCCTCATGCGGGGCTACGCTGACCAACCAATAAACTTCGCCGATTGGGTTTCCAGCCATCTCTATCCCACCGTTCTCAAGCTCGATGACGAATGCATTGAGCTCGCTGCAATCGTCGCGTTTGCCCAAATGCTGAAGGCCGGCACCACCAGCCTGGGGGAGTTCCACTACATTCACAACGATGCCCAAGGGCCGGGAGGCCACCGCATTGATGAGATCGTGTTGAGCGCTGCCCGACGCCTGGGACTTCGGACAACCATGGCCCGCTGTTTTTATGACCAGGCAAAGAGACCCGGCCAAGAGCGTTTTCGGGAGACTCCTGAACAAGCCATTGAGGCCACAAGAGCACTACGAGACGCCTTTAAGGATGACCCCCTAGCGACTGTGATACCCGCTCCTCACTCACTTCACGGCGCCTCTCGCGAGATGATCGAGGCCGCGTATCAACTCGCGGAAGAATTCGATTGTCCCTATCACATTCATCTCTCCGAGCAGAAAAGTGACCTCGAATATAGTCGCAGTCTATATAACGGTTTAACGCCATTAGAAGCATTGGATTCAATAGGAGTCTTGAGTTCTCGAACCGTCATTGTTCATGGTCTTTGGCTGACCGAAAAGGAGAGAGCGCTCTTGTCTGATCGGGGAGGATCATTGGTTTACAACCCGACCACAAATATGGCCCTCGGAGATGGCGTCGCGAATATCCCCGATTTAATGTCTAAGGGCGTTCCAATTGCGCTGGGGACCGATGCGAATTACACCATGAGCATATTCTCTGAGATGAGGGCGATGGAGTATTTGCAACGAGTTCAAAAGTTGGAAATGGGTGTTTTGCCTCGAATTGATGGCCGGGGCTCGGCTTCTCTACTCGAATCCGGGAGAATTCATGGATCTCGTGTCTTGGGCACTAAGACTGGGAGATTGGATAAGGGCATGCCAGCAGATTTGGTAGTCATTGATCGAGACGAACCCTCCCTACTTCCAGCGTCAGTGACGGGGGGCGAGGCAGTGAGGAACGCATTGATCAGTTCCATGATTCCTGAAACTGCAGTGAAGCATGTCTTCGTTCAAGGCCAGAAGTCGATCAGCCATGGCCAACTGGTGAGCTTCTCCAATGGCGAACTCGCTGAAATGATGGAAAAGGTCACTCGGAAAATGGCCGAGAAATAAAACGACATTCCTTTCATGATTTTGCCGACCTGTCGGTTTGGAATATGTCCCAGGTCTCGTTTGGTGACTGCGAGTTTCGATCCCAGGTATCAACCAACGGTATAAGTTTCAAGGCTTTGAATCGTCCCTGGTATCAGATCTGACATGGGAGTATTGTTCAAAAAGCCGTGTCCCAGGTATCGATATGCAAGGTCATTATGATCGATCAAAATCGATCCCAGGTATCAAATTGATACCTGGGATCTCCGCGATTCGAACGATCCCGGGTATCAAATCTCTCGGACTTTAAAGTCCTCGTGCCAGATTGGAGAGCTGATTCATCGGAGCTTGGAGTTGAGAGAGTCTCAGTCGAGGTTTAGAGACCGGATCGCACGGAACCCTAGTGTGCTAATCTGTTTCCAGCGTGGGTAGGGCTTTCGGTAGGCGACTTGACAGTCACCAGGATATCCGCACCAGCTCCCGCCTCGGCGAACTCGTTCTGTTCCTCGATGGTCTCCTCTCGGTTGACCGTCCAGGGGGAAGTTGCCGTAGTAATCGGGATAATACCGATCTTCACAAGCTTCGAAGACATTCCCAAGCATATCGACAAGGCCGAAGGCATTGCTCCAATCTCGGTGATCTTTAGGGGGATGAGTGCGACTTTTGCTATTTTGTTTGTGCCCGCAGTAGTTTGGGTCCATGGCGCTGCCCCAAAAATAGCGACTTTGAGATCCAGCGCGGCATGCATATTCCCACTCAGACTCGCTTGGTAGGCGTATCTCATCGCCGACCTTAGTCAACCAAGCCTTGATGCTTTTCCATGCGACGCCTTCAATTGGCAAATCGGGATGGGTCCATTTTCTTCGATCCTCACCCCCAATTTTGTCCCATTGATTTTGGAGAATTGGATCGCGACTGATTAAGAGGGGAGAAATCGTCACCTCTTGGGTCGGTCTTGCTTCAATGACTTGACTTGAGCCGAGGGTGAAGGTTCCTCCGGGTATAAGATGAAAGATCATCCCCGTGGCTATATGCTCGTAGATGGCTATTCTGAAAGACAGGGCGTTGCATTGATAGTCGCGAATATCCAATCTTCGCCAAGAATGTCCGAGTTCTTGGGAGACATACGCAATCGCTGCATCCTGAGTGACGCGGTCAGACCCATTCCACAATTCCATGGAATGAAGTTGGTCTAAGCAGCGGCGACCATAGATTCTGAGAAGGGCGTTATCATAATGACGGCGCAACCCAGGATTATTGGGATCTATGGTTAAAGCACGACGAAGGTGTTGAATTTGGTGATCGAATGACATTGACTAACAGTCTAGTGAAAGCGATTGTCAAAGCGCGGAACCCTTCCAAATAAACTGGCGTATTTATGACAAAGACGTCGGTCAACGGCGATTCAACAGGGCTTCCCATCATTTGTAGAAAAAACAACAAAGGTATTGAAAACCATGACTTCGAGACACTTTTTGCTCATTTTGGCGCTGAGCAGCGCGGTCCTCATAGGTGAAAAGACATACGCTGGGGATGTTGATGACTGGAATGCCCTGGCTAAGTGGATGAAGACGTCTCGTCCATCAAAACCCAGCAAATCGAGCATGAGAAAATACCGAAATGAGGTTGTTTCGAAGCTCGAGGCCTTTGTCAAAGAGCATCCCGATTATCAAGATCGGGCGAGAGTAGAACTCTTGCTTGGAGAGACTTTGTTGACGCTTCCTAGCTATGGTCGAGCAAAGAAGCACTTTGAGGACATGGCGGAGGGTAAGGGGGATCGTGGAGTATTGGGGAGAGTTGGAATCTTGAAGACGCTCTGTGCTCAGGCGAAGCTTCGGGAGGCGAGACTTCGTCTGAACAAGTTTCTGGAAGCGCACCCGAAGGAGGAGAGCCTTCTGAAGTTTGACGAGTTTTTGAGGACGAATGAGAAGGGGGACCGAGTCAAGAAGGCTTTTAAGAAGCTGCGCAAGGGTTCGTCGTTTCCTCCATTTACTGGGAAGAAGCTAAGCGACGGAGCGGCTTGGGATCTCTCAAAGGATATGGGGAAGGTGACGCTTATTGGCTTTTGGGTGCCCTTCAACAATGGCGAGCCGGTCAAGATTGGTCGGAAAGAATTGGAGGCAGCAACAAAGCTTCACAAAAAATACGCGGACATGGGCTTAGTGGTATTGGGTGTTCCCTATGACCGGACTCCAGAGCGGCTCAAGGTTTATGTCGGCAAGCTGGGATTGGAGTGGGCCCAACTAAGCAACGGCGACAAAATCGCTAGGGATTTAGGGGTGCATCCGTTTCCGTATTGGATTTTATTGGGACCAAAGGGCAAGGTGATAGCCAAGGACCTTCGAGGAAGCAAGCTTGATAAGGCTGTTCGGGCGGCGTTGAAGAAATATGGTGACTAAGCAAGGTCCTTCGAGGGCTCTTTTGAGATCCAATGTTCCGGGGCGGAGGTTTGTGGCCGTTTTAGTAGGATTGTGACTAGGGCTGGAAAGAACGCTATGACCCAGGCGCCAAAGGCGAGGGCGTAGTTGTAGTCTCCCGGTGACTTCCATAGTTCAGTGATGAGAATGAAGCCTGGTACTGAGATGACCGAGGCGAAAAAACCTCGCCATCCGTTTTGCCAGGGACGAAAGGGCTCGCCATTAAGGACCCCGGTGAGGTTGGCTAGGAGTTTCCAGATTGTGATCCAGGAGAGGATCATTGCTCCAATGTAGGCGGATTTTATCGGGAGAATCAGTTTGAGCAGTGGGAAAAAGGGGAGGTAAAAGCTTCCAGCAGCGAGGAGTCCGCTAAGAACACCACCAACGATGCCTTTGATGATGAGCTTTCTTGACTTTTTCAGGCTGCCTAGAAAGCCACCAAGACAAGCGAAAAGTACGGCTCCATGGAGTATTCCACAGATCATGGCGTGCTCTTTGGGTATG
>JARGOJ010001215.1 GCA_029210225.1 Planctomycetota bacterium | reverse complement strand
GGTTTCGGTGTATTGATCGGCGGCGGGAGCTTGAGTGGGGGTGGCGCGGGCGCGGGCACCGGTGTGGCCGTTGGGATTTGGTTGCGTGGCGCGCCCCATTGGGGAGTCGCTGACTTTGCTTTGGCGACGCCATTTTTAGCGGCGCTTTGGCTGGGCATGGCGCCGCTGGTGAAGCCTTGAATTTGCGCGGAGGACGTGCCCGGTTTGGAGGCTCCGTTTGAGGCGCTCGATGGCGCTTGCCCCGATCCAGCCATATCGCCGTCGACAGGGTCCATGCTAATCGTGAGGGCGTCTGGGTTGTTACTCGCGAGGATCTCAGCGGGGGCGAAGTTTTGTGGGCCGACAATGCCGACCATTTGACCACAGCCACGGCATGTGATCGCACCGTTCTTTAGCTCACGGGCTCTGTATCGTGTTTTACAGGTGTTGCACTCATAGACTTTGCGCTCAAGAGTGTTTTGGATACTTAAGAAGTCAGCGCATGAAATGTAACGTCTTTTTATGAGTATTTGGCCAATACTATACTTCCGCCCATGACCCGCCTCCCGACGCTGGACTTCAAGACACTCCTCCATTTGATCTGGAGGAACAAGATTCTGTTTCAGAGCACTCTTTATAAATAAAGAATCAAACTCTGCGAATTTGGTCTCCATGGGTTGCCGTCACTCATGCCTTTAGACTCCGCTAACCGCCTCATTTCATCCTCCATCTCACCGCAAAATAGAGAATGACCTATCATGTACGAGCGCTCCCGCTCTCAAAAGGACCAAATTTGAAAAAAGGGCTGTGCCTCTCCTCAAAGCGATCATTGTTCTGTAAAAGAACACCTACAATGAACTTCGGATTATATCAGATCAAACCTTAATGGCATGTTTTCCTTCTCTCCTTGTCAATGTATGGAACATGTAAAAGATCGGCTCATGGCAAAACGCTCTCAGTTTTTCGGATACCTCGCTCTGATTCTCATAAGCACCGGAACACTAGGGCTCGCGCTCTATCTTGGTTGGCAAGGGCTTGACCTTTTCATGGGTGAGACAAGCCGCGAGGTGGGGAAAGCCGACGACTTTATGAATCAGAGCGAAAACCTCGAATCGGCCTTGCTCCGTTGGAGCTTCGCCGTGCTCTCCCTGCTCACCTCTTTTATCTCCTTCTTCGCGCTCTTCAAGAGCATCATTGATGACGTGTCACGCAACAAACGAGGGAGCATCGACGCAGAGACCTGGGCGATAGAGAAAGATCAGAGCAAGAAGCCATCATCATAAATGAAGCGGACTGACCCCTAGTTTCTGGGGGCCCCAGCCTCAATCCACGATTCGATCGCCTTCATGTCCAAGCCCGACATACGACTGGGCTGAAATCCTCTTGGAGTCGGCATTTGGAGACCGCTTCCACCAACCTGGATATGGGTGCCCCGAATCTTATGAATCAGATATGAGCCCTTTAAATCTCCGGCAACGACCAAGTTCAGGGCGCTCTGGCTCGACTTGCGACCGACAAGGCTCTGATAGGCCGCCCCCGCTTGTAGATTCAACTTCCCCATCGGGCGCGCTGCGGAATGGCAGGTCACACAAGATGTATTAAAGATCTTTTGAACTTGCCCAAACTTCGAACTATCCTCAACCTTGATCTCTTTCGGGACTGAGGGCTTCGCTCCATTTGTTGGAGTTCGCCCCAAATCCTCATAGTCTTCTTTGCACGCGATCATTGTGAGGCTAAAAAAAGCAACGGCTATCCAGAGAAGCCTGCGAACCATACTTGTTCCTCTCTCGTATTTAAGGTCAATTGAACTCTATTCAGATCTGCCCAACTAGGGGACTCTTCGATGAAAAAACGCGCCTTCCTTCTCTCTTGTCTCGTCCTCGCTTGCCTACCGCTCCTTTTTTGGACGGTGCAAAGCAAAGAAGAAGCTCACGCGGAAGGATCCCTTCACTATCGCGTTGTCAGCTTCAAGACATACAAGAACGAAATCCAACTCCAAAATTTACTCAACCACTACGCAAACAGCGGCTGGGAATACCTCGGGACGACTCCGCAGCGGACCGGAGGCATCTTTCGAAAGAAGAGCAAAGCCAAGTTTATTCCCATCATCATCGTCCTCGGATTGAAAGGAACCCGCCCCTACCTTGGACTCTTTACCAAAGACACCAAAGATGGGCTACTTGTCACTAAGATCGAGAACAACGGTCCTTCTTCTCAGGCTGGCGTTCAAGTGGGCTGCCTGATTACAGAGATCGATGGCCTCAAGGCCACCCAGGAGAACCTGAAGAACACCTTTAAGGCGCTGGTTAACGGGCAGAAGAAACACTTCACCCTCAAAGCTCGGCAATCTCATGGAATTACTTACTTTAGAGCCGTCCTGCCCTGATTTTGATCAGGGGGTAAATTCATGGGCGAGGGACGAGAGGCGCTCAGCCTTGTCGTTCATTCCTTCGGAAATA
>JARGOJ010001214.1 GCA_029210225.1 Planctomycetota bacterium | reverse complement strand
TCGCTCCAAGGCGGCAGAGGAGCAGAGAGCTGCGAGCCATTGGACTTTCTCGACGCGAAGAGAGTCTTTGGAAAATAGGATCGCCCCCGTGCTAACCGTTGGTTCTTCGGCAGCGCTAGAAGCTCTCGCTGTGTCAAGACTTCCGGAGGACGCCGCGTTTTTAACTGCAAGACTCGAAGGCGGGCCGGGTGACTTCGATACGCTTTCATTGTTCCCGACGGACCAAAGATTACATGAATGCCGAGCTTACGGGCTTTTCCAAGAAACGGTTCAATCTTCTTAGCCAGCGACCCAACCCGTGCGGTGTGTGCTTTACACCAGTGCCGATCCCAAACGTCGACAACGACGATAGCCAATTTGGCCGGCGCCAATTCTTTGCGTCCTCTCCAAGCTGTGCCATCCTCATTCAGTCTTTCAAATCTTAGCGCGATGGCTTTTCTCTTCGCCCCAGCGCTTTGCTTAGCTTGTCTATCGCAGCTACTAAGACTAAGAGCGACGAGACTAAGAGTGATGAATTGATAGAGACGTTTCACAGTGAAGCCCTGTCTATGCAGTCAAGTCGCGAACTCTGACAGTGATTCTATGAACATCCTTGGACTGCTGCTCTGTCAATCCTAAATTTATGAGGATGACAGAGCTCTAGGCCACCCCATTGACCGGCCTTCAACGCAGCTGTCAAGGGCCACTTAATAGAGCGGTCCGTGCTCTCCCGAACTTCGCTGAGGACCCTAGCTGCTCATTATTGCTTGGCGAATATTTTTTAGATAAACTAACTTTTTACATATACAGATTCTAGAAAAGATTCGCCATGAACAAGCCGCTATTCCTTGGGCTAAACGCCTTATTTTTACTTACATTCCCGGCTATTTGCTCTGCACAGACGAGCACGGAATCAAAAACGAAACACAAATTCTCAATCGCCGCCGACATAAAATTGAAACTTGGGACTCAGAATGTCCAAGTCCAGGATTTCACTTCAATCTGGTATCAAAACACCCAAAAGAAAAGTGAAGTTGAGGTCTTAGTCAGGCAATTCGGAGTACGCTCTCTCGTCAATGGCAGTGAAAAAGTCAATATGTCAATGTCTGGCAAGGTGATTAAAAGCACTCAATCGGGTTCAACCACAGAGACACCCCTTGCCAAAGCTCCCCCCGCGCAACAAGCACTCATGACCGATACCTTCGATAAAACTCTAACGAAGATCTCTGTTGACGAAGAAGGCAAAGAACTCAAGCGGAATATTGTTGCTGGAAAAGGCGCGATTGGAATCATTAAAAATGGCGGCATCATTAACAATGTCCGCTTCTTCCATCCTCGATTTTCAAAGACTAAATCTTGGACTTCGAAACGCGTCTACAGCCTTGGAAACGGCCAGTCCATAAGCGGTGATCTCAAATATGAAAAGCAAGCAGAAAAGGACGCTGCAGGAAACACCGTTGTCAAAGTGTCTGGAGTGATGACCAAGGAGAGCGCTCAAAGCGGCGTCACAATGAAGAACCTTAAGTACGTCTTTGCCGGATCTCAAAGCTATGATGAAGCCCGGAAAGTTTGGACCACAGGGAAGATCTCCGTGAAGCTGACTTGCGATTTGGTCAGTCAAAATGGCAACGGAAAAGCAACAGGTTCGATCGTCTTAACCCTTAATGAAGACAAAACTAAATAGCAGGACCTTAGGGTCGAAAGAGATTGAGGACAAGGCTCTAAAACAAGCCTTATCCTCTTTATAGCCTAAGCCCTGGAACATTGACTGTCAGTGAATCAGCGCAACAATGGCAACTTGTTAAGCAGATCTTCACAATAGGTCCATTGAGTCAATGTCTCTTTCCATTCCTTTGGAATAGCCTGTACGCCCTTAGCAGCTCCTAGAACCATGCCAATAGCAATAGACCGCGACGCATTGTCTCCACCGACCATCGCGTTCGCCTGAAGAGCCGCCTTGAGCCCATCCTCTCTATCCCCATATTTCAAAATGAAATAGACAGCGCCTGGTAAGGTGCCCTCTGTCGGACTCGCCTTGCCTACTTTGATCGGCTCGCTTTTCCCCACGTCCCAGAGCCTTGCCATACTGGTAAGGGCCAAGTCATCAGAGAATTGTTCTTTCGATAAATCGGAGCTCTCGTCGGACTCTTCTTTAAACTTCTCTACGGCCTGATTCACCTTCGCTTCAAAGAATCCGCCCATAAGCGTCGCGACCTCAGAGATCGCTTTTGCCGGCGTCTCTCCTTGAATAACTCTATGAGTCACCCGAGCGAAAAACTCTCCTCCCCCCAATGCATGCTCGTTTCTATGGGTGAACATCGTCTTCTTCGCCACTTCAACGAGTGCTTCTTCGTCATCGTAGTAGGCGTGGGCGGCGACATGACGAATCGCCATAGCATTCGAGGCCCCACCAAGAAAGCGGACAGGCGTACCTTGCTTGACTTGAGAAAATGTCTCTCT
>JARGOJ010000111.1:13461-13968 GCA_029210225.1 Planctomycetota bacterium | reverse complement strand
GTATCAATGGGGCGATCCTATTCGCGCTGTTGATTGGCGTGTGACGGCGCGCACTGGTCGAGTTCACATCAAAGAATATGAAGCCCCGAAGAGATTGCCAGCGATTATCTTGTTCGACACTTCCGCCTCAATGACGGTGAGTTCACAGAAGAAGAGCAAGTATGCAGTCGGGGTCCATATCGCGGGCGGATTGGCCTATGCCTGCCTCGACCGATTGAGCCCTGTTGGCCTCATGACAGTGGGTTCTCGTGAACTTCGAGTCGATCCGAGCCTATCGAAGCAGAGAGTCATGCAATGGCTCGACAAGCTACGCCGCTTTCGCTTTGACGAGACGACCAATATCGAGAGAAAAACCACGGAGTTGAGTCAGAGTCTCAAATCTCGATCTCTAGTGTTGATTCTCAGCGATCTTCATGAACCTGGGGCTATCAATGCCGTCAAGTTACTCTCTCAGAAACATGATGTTGTGGTCTTACAGCTTTGGGATCCTGCGGAAGAATCAATGCG
>JARGOJ010000111.1:0-13451 GCA_029210225.1 Planctomycetota bacterium | reverse complement strand
TCGAGGCCAAGAAGCGGAAACTGGGCAGAGCTTCGTCACCCGTGGACGTCAACTCTGGTCGAACAACGACGAACTTGAAGTAGAGTTAAAGAGGGCGGGAGTCGACCATTTACGAATTGATAATGATAAGCCCTACGCTCATAAATTAAGGTTCTTCTTTGCCTCGCGAGGAATACTAGGAAAGGGCGCAAGGTAATGACCAATCCATTCTGTCACAAGCTTGTCGCTTTCAGTATTGTTCTTTGCTCGTTTGGGCTCATGGGCTCTCAGTGTATGGCCCAAGAGAAACCCAGCGTCGGATTGCAATCGTCGATTCAAGTCACAATCCCCGGGGGCGAGGTCGTCGCCCGTCCGCTCCCCGAATGCACAATCCCTATTGTGGCGCGCATTACCAAAAAGACCCCCTTAGAGAAGTCCTTTGAATATACGATCGTTTACTATGGTCTAGAATCGGGCGAGTTTGACCTCCGTCACGCTCTCCGCCGTAAGACGGGTGAAGAACTGAGTGCAGTGGCGCCGATATTAATCAATGTCAAGTCCGTCCTTCCTCCGGGCCTCGTTGAGCCAAACACAATCGAGTCCAATAATCTGGGTCTCACCTCGACTTACAAGAGCACACTGATCCTCGCTGCTATTCTTTGGGTTCTCGGATTACTCGCGATCTTGTTCTCTGGACATGTATCTAAAGCAGAGAGTGCGCCTGTAGAGGAGAAGGTGCTCACCCTGGGCGATCGAATGCAACCGTTGATATCTCGTGCCATTGACGGCGAACTTGACAGCGATGGCCAAGCCGAATTAGAGCGAATATTACTTTCTCATTGGCGGTCGAAGCTCTCTCTTAATGATTTACCAGCTGGAGAGGCCATCGCAAAAATGCGTCAAGATGACGAAGCCGGACAATTACTTCGTCAATTAGAGGAGTGGCTACATCGCCCTGGTGATAAAGACGGAGTGCGAGTCCGAGAGATTCTCTCTGCTTATGTGGACCAACCGCTTCAGGGAGGAAAGGAATCATGATTTTCTCTCGTCCGGCAGTCTTGTTTAGCTTAATTATTCCAATTCTAATCATTTATTGGGTTTGGACCCGTAAGGGACGGGGCGTTTCATTGCCCTTTGACCATGTGGGAGTCAAATCCGGTGGGATTTCTCGGGTCATTCTTACTTTCGTTGAATCGCTACCAGCCTTACTTCTGGCAATGGTCATCGTCATTCTTTCTGGGCCTCAGGAGATTTCTGCGCCAAAGACAAAGAAGGTGTTAACCAATATTGAGTTCTGCGTTGATATCTCTTGCAGTATGGCCGCGAGCTTCGATTCGGGTTCGCGCTACGATGCTTCAATGAAGGCCATTGTCGGCTTCGTCGATCAGCGCCCTGGAGATGCTTTTGGGCTCACTTTCTTCGGCAACTCAGTCTTACACTGGGCGCCCCTGAGCAGTGACTCATCAGCGATACGCCATGCCCTACCGTTTATGCGTCCGGAAAATGCACCCCGCTGGTTTGGTGGCACTGAGATTGGAAAAGCCTTGGTCGCCTGCAAAGGCATTCTCGTTCAGCGGGAGGAAGGCGATCGAATGATTCTCCTCGTTTCAGACGGTCAGAGCTGGGACTTAAATGGTGGCCGTGACGAAGAGCTCGCCCGGTCATTGAGAGAGAACAATATTGTCGTCAACGCGATCCACATAGCCGATTCTGAGATCCCAGGGCCCATTGTCAACATTACCTCTCTTACCGGCGGCGATGTTTACAACCCAGGGGATTCAGATTCACTGCAACGTGTGTTTAAGACAATTGACGAAATGCAAGAAACGCGCATGGAGAAGACGAGCGCTGAGACTCGGGATAACTACTATCCATATTGTCTCGCGGCCTTGGCAATCCTCGCTTTCTTTCTCTTGACCTTGTTTGGATTGAGGTATACCCCGTGGTAGCCGAGTTCATCGCTGTCCTTGTCATCGTCTTAGCGATGGCCGCTGAGTTTCTCCATGGGAGGCGCTGTCGGGCGCTCGCTCGTCTGGCCTTTGGCCCCTCTGGAAAACCAGAGCCTTGGGCCGCCCTGTCCCCGCTCTTTCGAGTCGTCGCCCTCGGGCTACTGGCTTGGGGATTAACAACCTTGCTCTTTGTTGAAGCGAAGGTTCACCAGGCGAAGGAACTGACAATTGAGCAAGAGCGGCATCTCGTTTTGGTTCTCGACGTGTCTCCAAGTATGCGCCTGCAAGACGCAGGTCCCGATGGCAAAGAAAGTCGCATGAAGCGAGCCCGAACCCTTATGAACTCGTTCTTTCGACGAGTGCCGATAGCCGAATATAAGTCAACAGTGATCGCGGTTTACAATGGCGCAAAGCCTGTTGTTGTAGAATCAAAAGACCTCGGGGTCATTCGTAACATCCTCAATGATTTGCCCATGCACTATGCCTTTAAGGCTGGTAAGACAGACCTCTTTGCCGGGTTAAAGGAAGCGGCGCGCATTGCCCAACCCTGGCGACCTCGGAGCGCGACCTTACTCGTTATTAGTGATGGAGACACGATACCGGCCACCGGAATGCCGACCCTTCCCCCTTCGGTCAGTGATGTTGTCGTCGTCGGAGTGGGAGATCCGGTCAACGGAAAGTTCATTGATGGACGGCAATCTCGGCAAGACCGATCGACCCTGAGACAGATGGCCGCACGCCTGAGAGGGACTTATCACAATGGAAATTCGAAACATTTGAGCAGTCAATTGCTAAGTCGTTTAACAAAACAATCGGAGGGTGGCCCCTTCGACAAATTGACAAAGCGAGAGTATGCGCTGATTGCGGTCACCGCTGGATCACTGCTATTAGCGCTGTTGCCGTTGTTGTTGCATTATTTTGGGACTCGCTGGTCGACAGGATCAATTCGGCCGAGTCGCAAAAAAGAGTCTGTAAAGAGTTCTGTTCCTAGCGTCTAAATCGGCGCATAGGGGTTAAACTGTGCCGTCAGCAAACGCTTATGGGACAGCTAACTCGAAGAGGAGATGTCGTGAGAAAAGTATTTTTAGTTGCGTGGCTGCTGCTACCCGCATTGGGAGCCGCCTATCACTACGGTCCGGGGCAAGAACGTCTGCTCCTCGATGACGTCGGCCGAAAGGTCGCCGCCGCCGAAGCCGCTATCAAGGCCGGTGACTTTAGGGGCGCTGACAAAGCTTACGGCGAAGCCCTCGCGACTTTGCCTCCTAAAAAGGTGAAAGCCGCCCGTCGTCTCCGGCTTGAGAGAGCGAAAGTGCAAATGCAGGCGAGCAAGTTGCCGACGGCGCACAACGACCTTGAGGTCCTTCTTAAAGAGCTTGAGGACGACTCTAAGGCCAATAAGACGCTCCTCGATGAGACTCGCTCGGCTCTCGCGAATTCAAAATACTACATGACATGGCTCATGCGACTCGAAGGTCAACCCAAGGAAAAATGGGAGCCAATGATCGAAGCCGCACGACAGAACTATCGTATTCTCGCCGAGAAAACCGAGAGCAGTCGCTCTCCCAAGCTCGCGAAAAAGAATCGCGAGGATCTCGAAGCAAGCATTCGCCTCGCTCGAATGGATCTTAGTGATCTTCAAGGTTTGCCTTTACCGTCGCAATGAGAGGGCTGTGGAACAGGCCGCGGTCGCGGTGCACCTAAAAAAGGTAAAGGTAAAAAAGGTCCGAAGAAAGACGCACGAGGAGCGAGTGCAGGACCACCACCTGACGGTAGTGGATCCTAAAGAAAGGGAAACAATTTAATGAACACGCGTTTGCTGACAGTCTTGTTGTTCATCGCCCTTCCCCTTACCGCTTCGGCTCAAGAAATTCCCGAAGCGGTCCCCACTCCTATGGAGGAAGGGAAGGCCGCGCAAGACAACAAAGAGTCCAAAGAGAACACTGAGGCGGCGAAAAAAGCCGCTGAAGCCAAGAAAAAAGCCCAAGAAGCCCGAGATCGTGAGCAGATCAAGAAGATCGCTGACGCTGTCTTAGAGCGCATCAAAGCGCTGGAGGCTGAAAAAGCTAAGGTTGAACAAGAAAAGCGTCGTCTTGAAGAGGGAAACGCCCTCCTCAAGAAGAAAAACGCTGAGCTTGAAGCGAAAAAGGCAGCCGATATCAAGGCCAAGCTTGACGCTGCAAACAAAGCCAAATCCGAGGCGGCCAAGAAGAAAGCTCAAGATGCCAAGAAAAAGGCCGAGCTAGCGGCCAAGAAGAACGCCGCTGAAGCCAAGAAAAAGGCTGAAGAGGCTAAAAAGAAGGCTGAAAAGACTCAGCGCATCGCTAAGCTGAAAATGGCCAAGTTCGATCGCCGTCCATCGACAATCCTTGGAGCCTGGTCCGCGCCTCCAAAAAAGGCAGGTTCAAAAAGTAACAGTTCGACGAAGAAGACGAGCAGCTCTTCAACAAAGAAGACAAGCAACTCAACATCGTCGACCTCCAAGACCAAGGTTGTCAAAGCAACGAAGCTCGCCAAGAGCAGCACAGCCATGCGAGCAATCCGAGTCCCAATGGTGATTGTCCCGTCTGGTGGATCGTCGGGGAGTATTCAACTACCACCAGGGGCGATGAGAGCCCTTCCACCGGGCACCATCGTTCAGGGCCCAAACCAAAGCAATCCAGCCGCAAAAACGCCAATGGGGCCCTTCGATAAGAAGATCGCCGAGTGGCAAAAGAATGTCACTCTGGGTCAATGGGACAAGGTACAGGTCTTCCTAAAGAGTCTTGAGAAGGACGAAGCGAAGATTGCGTATACCCAAATGCTAACGAGTTTATCGACGACGACGATTCGTCCCAATTTGCGTCGCCTGCCCCCTCAAACACACAAGTTCGCGGAGAAGAACATCTTCTCTATCGACGACCTCTTCGCCCTCACGAGATTGACACCTGTGAAGCTTGAAAAAGCACAACTGGGATTTCTAGGCAAGATCTTGAACCTCGCTATGGAACAAGGCCATACTCTGGGCAATTTCATCAAGCGAGCAAAAGCTGAACTGAAGACAGGCAAAGCATCCTTCGCCACACAGCGCGAAGTGGTTCGTATTCTATTTGGCGCCGGTCAGGAAACCAAGTCGGGAGACTTCCTCCCAACACTGGAAGAAGCCAACAAAGCCAAAGACCACGAAGCCCTCAATCTTCTCGCTCAATACTACGTCGCGATTCACGGCGAGAAAAAGAAGCAAGAGCACTTAGAGAAGGCTTGGTATGCACTTCAGAGCATTTTTGTGTCAAACAAGATCGACAAGAAGCAAAAGGACGAAGCCCTCACACGCGCCGTAGAACTCGCCCCTAAGGTAACGGAAGGCCTCGGCCAAAAGTGGCTCGAAGAGAGCTTTACAAAGCATCCTGAGCGCGGTATGGAGATTCTCACAGCCATTGGCTCTGCAGCCTCCCGAGGAATTGAGAGTCAGGCCAAAAACCCCGATGCTCGATTGAAGGGACTCAAGCTTCAATCATTGGCGATTAACGCGCTGCTCAAGTCTTCTCCTCAACTCGCGAAGAAATGGCAACCCACGTTGAAGCTTCTGGCCGCCAACTGGCTCAACGAAGCCAGCTTCTCCTATAAATACGATCTGTCCACGAACAAAGGCGCCAACATGCAGCGTGATGCCTGGGGCAACGTCTATTACAGGAATTGGGGACGCTTCCAGCAACAACAACGCTACAAAGCCATTCCCGTTGGGAAACTCCTCGAAATTAAGCCAGACGCGGCGTTGATCGGATTGTTAGCGGAGAGCGCAAAGCCTCACTACTCAATCCTCTTCGCCCAATTGTTACTCAAAGCTCATGAAGAAGAACAGGCTTTCCCTTACATTGAACAATTAGCAAAGACTCACCCGAGTCACGCGAAAGACCTCGTCGAGGAGTTCTTGAAGGTTTGGTCGAAAGACCACAACCCCAATTCCAATCGTGGTCGCAACAATTATTCTTATATGTATGGCTTCCGAGCCAGAGCTGAAGGGATTCCCCTCACTCGCTCGAAGCAGCAACGAAACTTAGCAGAGCTCGCGAAGTGGGTTCAACGTCTGCAAAAACTGAAGCTCGGAGATCTCGACGAAGAGCTGCTGACGAATGCCTTTACAAACTGTCACAGTCAAGCAGAGGTCTACCGACTTGAGGCTATTGAAAAAGTCTTCGGCGAATTGGAGACCCTGAAGCCTAAGACGCTCGCAGCCTTGATTCAGAAAATGCGCATTAACCTCGTGGGGGTTTGGCGTCAACCAAAGGTTCAAAAGGCTAAGAAGACAAAGCGGAAACAAAAGGACATCGAATCAGAAGTCATGAGAGGGTACGAGGTGGCCAATCAAGTCGCGACCAGCGCCCTTTACAAACACCCCAATTCTTGGCGACTAAAATTAGCTCAGGCCTGTGTTTTCCACGATGAAAATAATTATCGCAGTGAGTTAAAAGCCGACGCGAAATACTCTGAGTTCCGCACTCGCGCCTTCGACGCCTTCGCTGAAGCTGCAAAGTCTTACGCGAAACAAGTCAAAGACCTCCCTGAAGAGGAGCAGAGCGCAGAAATTTTCAATTATTGGTTTGCTGCGAGCCTCGGAGCAGTTGATCTAAAAGGCATTGACTCGCGCAAATCCCCCGACAAGAAGCAAACGGGGCTCATCAGTAAGGCGCTGAAGAGCCTTCCCGGAGAGGCTGCGGATCATCACATAGACCTCTTCGCAGGCACACTCTTCGCTCGTATGGGGGCCGTAAAGCCAGAAATCAAGTTCCGCTATCTCAAGAATGGATTTGCTATTACCGGCAACCATAAGCGCGCTGCGGAAGCGAAGAAGGTGCTCGACTACTACGAGGACCTCACCAACGAGATTAAGCTAGACGCCGTCATTGATGGGAGCGATATCGTTGGTCACAAAGACAGCTTTGGCATTTTCGTCAATCTTCGACACACCCGAGAAATTGAGAGGGAATCGGGGGGCTTTGGGCGTTATCTCCAAAATCAAAACTCCGGTCAGTTCTTCTATTACAACTTCGGACGCCCCCTCGAAAACTACCGCGATAAGTTCGAGGATATGGCATCCCAGGCGCTCGGTGAGCACTTCGAGATTGAGTCTATTACCTTCCAAAGCGAGAAGGTCAATTCCCGCGCTATTAAAGACCAATACGGATGGCGAATGACTCCTTACGCCTACATTCTTTTGAAGGCCCGGGGACCAAGAGTCGATAAAATTCCTTCGTTGAAGCTCGACCTCGACTTCCTCGATACTTCTGGCTATGTCATCTTGCCCATCGAAACCGCCGCCGTGCCCATCGATGCTTCTAAAGAGAAGGGCGAAACGAGACCTTGCAGTGACATTGAAATCACTCAGATCCTCGATGAGCGACAGGCTGATAAGGGCAAGTTGGTCCTTGAAGTGAAAGCGCAGGCCAATGGGCTCGTGCCTAATTGGGACGAACTCATTAAAATTGACGTCCCGAAGTTCAAAGTCTCAAAGGTCGAAGATCAGAAGCTCTCGGTCGTGAAGTTCAACGAGGAATCAAAGCAGAACCTCGTCGTGAGCCAGCGCAACTGGCTCATCTCTCTAGAAGCCGAGGACGGCCTTAAAGAGCTGCCAAAGAAATTCCAGTTCGCTGAATCGAAAATCGCCGGTGCCAAACTTGAGTATCAGAGATACGTCGACGAAGATTTGCTCACGGTCACTCAAGAGATTTCTCTCGAAGCCAAGTATGGCGAGGTCGGCAATCAAGGAATCTGGCTCTGGCTTGCCTTTCTCGCCATCGGTGCGGTCTTTGTTGTTCTCTTCCAATCTGGAGGCCACTCCGAAGAAGAGGCGACGCGCTCCGACTTTGAAATGCCCAGCACATTGACTCCCTTCACAGTCATGGCCTTGCTCGAGGCCATCCGGGAGACAAAGGCTGTCAATGAGAGTCAGCTTCCAGAGCTTCAATCCTCATTGACAGACATTGAAGATTACTACTTCAGGAATAAGGGTGAGCAGGAACCCGATTTGAAAGGCGTCGCGAAGCAATGGCTTGAGGCGACAAGCCACTAAGAAATCAAGGGCGAGCGCTCACGCGAGTGAATCGTTGGGGATCGAAGACATGGTCTTTGGTCCCCAAGCTCTTTTTTTCAACTTTTCTCATCTTCTTCCTTAGCAATGGCACCTGGGAGCTTATCTTATCGCCGTACCATTCCGACCTAGCCACCAAGGAAGCGATCAGACATGAAAGAGTCAAGCGGAGCTGCCACTCAACGCCGCGGCAGCGAAGTGCAGCTGAGCAACCTCCACAGACGTTTCCCCATGGGGGAAGAGATCGTGCGCGCTGTCAACGGCGTCTCTCTGAAGGTTGATTCAGGCGAATGCGTCGCCCTCGTCGGTTCTTCCGGAAGCGGTAAGTCGACCTTGCTTCACCTCATCGGCGGACTCGATATCCGAGATGAAGGCAGCATCGTGGTTGACGGGCAAGAGCTTGGAGCGCTGTCAGCGGCTAAGTTGGCGAAGTATCGCGCCAACACCGTCGGCTTCATTTTCCAGTCCTTTCATCTGCTCCCCCACCGCACCGCTCAAGAAAACGTTGAGTTACCCATGACCGTTGCTGGGCTTCCAAGAGCAGAGCGTAAAGCGAGGGCAGAAGAGATATTGAAAGAGGTCGGCCTTGGATCTCGACTGAAGCACCGTCCCGCCCAAATGTCTGGAGGTGAGCGGCAGCGAGTCGCGATCGCACGCGCCCTGGGCAATCGACCGTCCCTGCTTGTGGCGGACGAGCCCACAGGAAACCTCGACTCGGTCAACGGCGATCGCGTAATGGATCTGCTGTTTCAGCTGACGAAGGAGAGAGGCGTCACTCTGATCTATGCGACCCATGATATGCAGCTCGCGGCCAAGGCCGATCGAATGATTCGTATGAAAGACGGCTCAATGGTGGATGGAGAGAAATCATGAAAAGTTCGGATTTACTAAGAGAGTCACTGTTAAACCTCCGCCGTCGGCCCCTGAGAGTTGCTTTTGCGTCCGGAGGCGTCGCCGTGGGAGCCCTCGCTGTCGCCTTGTTATTGTCTTTGGGAGCGGGTCTGCACAACTTTGTAGAAGCGCAAACAATGGCCTTCTCCGACCCCGTTGAGCTCGACGTTTATCCCGAGCCCAAAGCGTCCGTCGGAGACATCGTCTCCTTCGCAATGGGACAAATGGGCACACCGGCCAAGCCAATGGAAGAAGAGCAAAAAGAAGAGCAAGAGTTGATGCGGTCCTTTGGTCGGGTGCGGCCTCGATTCACAGCTGAGCAGATTCAAGGAATCTCTGAAATTGAACATGTCGCGGTGGTGGAACGGCAACAGCGAGCGTCCATTCATTCAATTTCTGTAGAAGGTAATAAGTCGCGCTTTCGAGCCGATTTAAGGCCGACCTATTCGGGACCGCAAATTGCGTTGGTGGCTGGCAAAGCGATTGACCCGGAGAGTCAAACGCAAGAAGCCATATTAGCCTTTCAGTGGGTTGAATCATTCGGTCTGAAGCGTCCTGAGGATTTGATCGGCAAAACCATTCAACTCACCATTTCATCGGAGTCCCGGCGACGCGAGCGCTTTATGCCCTACGAAAAGGACTCCAAAAAATTCCAGGACTTTCCAGTCGTCGTTGTTGGGGTCACCGGAGAGACGATCGCTAGTCGCTCCGTATTCATTTCTCGTCGCTTCGCCGAAACGCTCTCTAAATCGAAGGCTCAGCTCAGGGAGCGCCTAAAGAAGGATAGAGAGTCAGAAAGAAATGAGGATGAGGAAAGAGACCGCAGAGAGAGGCGAGACGAAGAGAAGAAGAAGGATGCCAAGAAGGGTCCTCGGAGCTTAATTGTGCGGGCAAAGTCAAAAGAGATGGTGCCACTGGTCAAGACTCGCTTGAAGGACCTCGGCTACGGAGTCATTTCCCTGGAAGACAAGATTGGAGTCATTGGCCGCATCTTTCTTGTGATTGACGCAGTGCTGGCCTCCGTAGGAATTGTCGCCTTTTTAGTCGCGTCATTAGGCATCGCGAACACATTAATCATGGCGGTCCACGAACGAACATCAGAAATTGGTCTATGGAAGGCGATCGGCGCAACAAACAAATCTGTGGGGCTTATGTTTGCGTTTGAGGCAGCGGCCATGGGGACCCTGGGTGGACTTATGGGAATACTAGGTGCGGCGGTATTGGGCCTCATTGGAAACGAAATCGCAGGCCGCTATTTCCTTCAAAATGTTGTGGGATACCAGGTTTTCGTGTTTCCCGCCTGGCTGATCCTATCAACTGTCGCGCTCTCCACCATTGTGAGTTTGTTGGCGGGAATCTTGCCAGCTCGCCGCGCCGCCCGCCTGGCTCCTGTTGCAGCCCTCAGGAGAGATGGCTAGATCCACGACCTGTTCATGGAACTTTTCCGGCCCTTCAACGTAGTGACTGTCGGGTTCATTTACGAAGGTCACACAAGATGTCGAGCAAAAGAGATATTCCTAAGCCATCCTCAAAAGGCCGATCAAAGATTGGAAAAGTGAAGCGGCGCGACGGTCGCGAAAGGCCAGAGAAGAAGGCAAGCGATCGAAGTCAGTGGTTCTTCGTCGCGCTTGTCTTTGGCCTCACTGTGCCAAGTGGAATGCTCTATTTCGTGTTTAGCGACTCTTCCACTCCGGTATCAATTGAAAGTCAATTCGAGGTCGATAAGCCCCTCACAATTGAAGACTTTCCCGACCTGCTTGAAAAAGCTCCGAATCAGGCCCTTCGCTTTGCTCAGGGCTATGATGCCGCTAATCCAGACAAAGTAAGAGTCTCTTTGGGACTCTATGAACGGCTTCTATCAAGGATACCCAACGACGCTCGGCAGCCCTTGCTAGTTAGGATAGCGGAGCTGAACCAAGCGCTCGCGGATAGGCAAGGCCTAGCGTTTCAATCTATTGAAACCGAAGTGGAGTCACTGATTAAAAGCGGCGATTTTAGTCGCGCCATTGAGACTTGGAAAAAAGCCCTAAATCAATTCAAAGACGAAGACATCTTGGCTGAAGTCCGCGAGAACATTCGAAACTGCAAAGCCCTAAAGCGTCGTCTTCAATCGATGCGCCAATGTGTTCAAGAGGCTCCAAGCCCTTTTCAATTAGCCTCTGCCAATCGTTATGCACGCGAGATTGGTCCATTGCTCCGCCAGGGACAAGCCCTCAAATTCACCGAGGCTTACAAAGATCTCAGCAAACATGCCCTGCGATTGAAAAAATTCTATCGAACTCGTGATAATGCTCAGCGACAGGAACGCCTCAAAGCGACAGAATTCGATCTTGGGCAAAGCGCGCAGAAAGCGGCACGAGCCTTAGAAGAACGGCAAGCGCTTGTGATACAGCGGACAAAGAACTACGAACTCCCTTACAAATCAGGAGTTCGCATCCTGTCATTGAAGAGTGACAGATTCACGCTTCAATTCAAAAAGAGTGGTCGGGAGCGAATCCACTCATTTCGATACAAGCCCGAATTGACAGTGAAGGTCCTAAGACTTGCGACCCGTCCTAAATCGCTGATTGACCATGTCGACCGCCTTTGTTTCGCCCTGGAACATCAACTCTTTGAAGAAGCAAAAAGCCTCCAGAATCAATTGAAGTCAATGTCCCCCGGGAACAAGATCTATGACTTCGACATGGAAAAATTGAAACGATACGGAGACGCCTTTCGTGGTCAGTCAATACCTCTAAAGAAAGGTTTCAATGGATCTCGCTACGATTTTCAATTAGAGAATTCAAAGCGTTACCTTGAAGATTGGACAACACCGTCAAGGCAGAGCGTTCTGACTCTAGGTCGCAAATTGGGACTGTCCATCACGGGGCCAGATATTGCTCTCCAGTCGGAGAAGTTTCATTTCCACGATGAGGCCTATGTCGTATTTCCCGCTCCGTCCTCGACATCTTCCCGTTGCCGGGTTGAGCTTCGCCTCGACACGTTTGGGCGAAAAGTGTTCTATGTCGCCGCAGAGTTTGACCCGCGCTCAAAAACCTACACACTAACTCGGGGGGAGGATCCAAGCACCTTGTCACCTATGACAAGCCAGCTCGCAATCCGTCCCGGTGTCTCATTTAAGCTCGTCGTAAAGGACGGCAAGGTCAGCCTTGAGCACGGTCCGAGAACGCTCAGCTGCACGGCCCGCCGCTTTACCAATTGCCAAGTGATGGTTCGCCATTTAGGTGAGGCGAAAGGGAGCGCGCTCAGCTCGTCTTGGGGCTCTTTCACTGTCGCGGGAGCATTGCAAGGAGATTGGGATGCGAGAATTGGAGCGCGCTTCAGACGCGCTATTGAAACACAGATTCTGGCGTTACAGTCGGCGTCTGAGATCGACCACAAAGCAGGATTCCCGACGCTCTCTGTTGACGATCCATTCACTCGTGCGACTGTCAGCGACTCTCTGCTCAGCCATTACAAAAGAGCTTGGACTTTGTATCGAGACGGCCAATCCCATAGAGCGCTACGAGAATTCAATTTACTGCTTCAAGGAAATGGCGAGCTGGCCGGAGCCCACTTCGCCCGAGGGCTGATACTCCGAGAGCAAGGACGTTTTGATGAGGCGCTGTTAAACTTTGACGCGGCGGTGAGAGTCGACGCGTTGTTTCCTGAAGCACTTGCTGCAAAAGGACAGATGTTAGCGCGAGCAGGGCGGAGTTCTGAGGCGACCGGCTCAGCGCAAAGGGCGCTGGCGCTGTGGCCTGATTGCGCCGACGCTTACGCTGCTCTCGGGCTCGCGGCCTTTGCCGATCGTCACTTCGAGAAAGCCCTCAAAGCGCTCACTCTCGCTCAGCGCCTTCATGGGAATACTCAAATAATTGCTGACATCCGCGCAGCCAAGCATGTCATTTCAGGACCTTCGTGGCCGAGAGTGTTTGAAGCTCAATCGAAGCACTTTATTGTCCGAACAGATTCTGGTCAGGAGCTCGCGGATGAAACGGCGCAAAGCCTTGAGCGAGCACAAGCGGTCTACAAAGAGATCCTTGGCTTGTCACCGAAAGAAGCAGGAGCAAAGCAGCTCTGTCTAATTTTTGAATCGGAGAGCGACTTCCGAGAATACTCAAAAAACACCATTCGGCGCTACAAACACGACTTCGCTGGTCTCTATAGCCATCGCTATCGAACTTTACTCTTTTACACTCCTTCTCTAAGCACTACATCCTACTACCGGTTTCATGAGGTTTTGTATCACGAAGGATTCCACGCCTATGCTGACAACATCTTCGGCTCCATTCCAGTTTCGTTGAATGAAGGATTGGCTCAAATCTCTGAGGAAGAAGTCTTTAAGCGCGTTGAGAGCGGCGGGAAGGGGCTCAACAAACGCTTCGTAGCGCAGCGGCTGAAGACCGTGAAGACAGCGATCAGAACAATCCAGAAGGGGCATGCTCCGACGGTCTCTGAATTAGTCGACATGAGCTATGGCGAATTTCAAAATCGCAATAAGCACGCGCACTATGCCCTTTCGCGACTGCTCTGCGAATTCATGCTTCAAGAAAATGAAAAATACAAGCTCAAGGCTGCCCTTCAGG
>JARGOJ010000110.1 GCA_029210225.1 Planctomycetota bacterium | reverse complement strand
TCCAGCGACAGCTTCCCCTGCTTCGTTCTTCACCAGAACTCGAATTTTACCGGCCACTCCCAATGGCAATCGGACGTTTTGCACATGTTGCGCCTCAGCGACAACAATGCTCGCCACCTGGGCTTTTCTAAATCCCTTCTTAGACGCCGTGACCGTGAATTTTCCTGGTTCGAGTTTCTCAAAGGTAAAGCGACCATCTTTATCAGTCTTAATACCGGACATCGCCGAACTAAAAACCGTCACTTCACCAGTTTCCGAGCTCTTCGCCACCATGACCGCGACGTTTTTGTTTTTACCTTCTGGACCCTCGTCCTGGTCTTCCCCGTCGCCAAAAATGATAGGCATCTCCGAGCCAGCATCCCGAATTCTCACCGTCGCTCCAGGCAAGGGCTGGCCGCTTGGGTCCACGACATATCCACTGATTGACCCGGGCTTTTGAATTGTAAAATCCCCGGCATTGACGACTTCCTCAGCCCGCAGTGTCGGGGCCGGTTTACTGGTCGAGCGATAGGCTTCCCCAGCGTCAAAACGAAGAGAGTAGCTCATCTTAAAATTCAGTCCCATAAGGACAAAGCGCCCTTGCTCATCGGTCGTGGCGCTGGGGCCTCCGGCCATTGCTCGCCTCGGTATTCCTGGGAGATCCCCCATGATTGTCATGGCGCCCCCGCCGCGAACTGAGCCAGACGCCGAAACCTTCGCATTTGCGATAGGGTTCTTGCTGCTGTCAAGCAAGCGACCCCGAAGACCAGTCTTCTTCAGTATCTCCGCAGGAACCTCGGGTATCTTTCGTTGGGGAGGTCCTCGAAATGACATTCCCCGCTTGATCCTGCCCTTTCCAGAGTGGAGCGTCGCCACGTTCTTCGTCTCTCCTGGAGACATCTTTATGGCGCGAGTCATGCCCGGTCGTTTGACATACTTGAAGGGTCTGGCGCTCTTGCTTTCATTCCCATCAACGGTGACCGTCCTCGACTTGCCTACACTTGGAATCTTCGCCGTATAAACCGTTTCAGTCGCCTTCGGTTCTTCGGGCGCGAAGAGGAAGAAACCCAATCCCCCAACACAGAGCAAGAAAAGGCAAAGAATGGCGATCATCGGCGCGGAGCTAGATTTGGACGCGTTCATGAATGGTTTCCTTAATACTTTGATTCGATCTTCATTATACAGCGTTCGTCGCTGGCGATCGCTAACACCACGCAAGGCCTATGCCAGAGCAAAAAGAGGCACAAAAACCCATTGGACACAGATCGCCAAGAATAGTGACAAGCTTTGATGAGGAAATCGATCCCTATATGGGGAAATCACCCTCACAGTCCCTGGCCAGAAAGTCTCCCCAAAGCGCTCTCGAACTTGAAGCGATGTTTTTCAGTGAAGACCATATACTTCACCACCGTCAATGACGTCTCTCCTCGCAAGTGATCCAAGATCGCCTTCACCGCGATCGGCGCCGCTTCATGGACCGGATAGCGAAAGATTCCACAAGAGATCGCAGGGAAGGCAAGACTCGTTAGTCCATGCTTCGCCGCCAACTCCAATGAGCTCTTATGGGCGTTGCGGAGATGCTCTGCCTCCCCGCTCCGCCCGCCTTCCCAAACGGGCCCGACCGTGTGAATGATATGACGACAGGGCAAGTTGCCAGACTCGGTGAGGACCGCCGTCCCCAAAGGGCAACGCACGCCATCCCGTCGGGGTTTTACCTTCCGGCAAGCATCCACAAGGCTTGGACCCGCAGCACGATGGATGGCCCGATCCACTCCTCCTCCCCCAGCAAGGTATTCGTTCGCTGCGTTGACAATCGCGTCTAGATTTTCTTTGGTGATATCGCCTTGAGTGATTTCAAAGCGCTTTGTCCCCTGAGTCCACAACTTCATCGCCGGCGTCCTTTAATACTCTACGGGCGTTGGTCATGGCTTCGAGAATACCATCACGCACTTCGGCCCGGTGGAACGTCAGACGGAGTTGCTCCCCGTTGATGTCAATCCCTGGTGAACGGAAGAATCCCCCAGAGACCGCATCCATCCGATTGATATCCTCATAGGCAAGACCCTTTGGATCGCCTCCAGAATAATAGATACGCTTGGTCGACAACAAGACCGCTGCGCTGCCTCCAAGGCCACCCTCATAAAGGGCCACGACGCCTTCGTTGTCACCGCACTTAGCATAGTCATCTAAGGCCCGCTCGACGATGTGCTCGGGAATCTTAGGTGCAGTATAGACCCCGAAAACTCTGGATAGAGAGACTTGGATGACGTCCTCAATGCTCTGGGATATTTTATCAGTTCCTAGTTTCCCGGCGTCTTTTCCGCCGGCGATGTAAGTGGTCGGGCGCTTACTAAACTCTCCGCCCATGATCTTCTCAAACTCCCCAGACAGCGCCCACTGCTCAAGCTCTCGCGCTCTAAAAACGGGGAAGGGATGAGTTTTAAGGTCTTCAAGCATGAAGCGCATCCACTTGGAGTTGGCCTTTTCATCTCCGTCAAACTCCCGGGCCTGCTTCATAAACTCATCGACGTTCAGCCATTCGGAGATCTTAGCGCCTGGTCCAGCCGCCAACTTCATCTCTGTTGAGTAGGCGATCTTCGGATCTTGAGCCACTATGAGACCGGCGCGATCCGAGGTCAGCTCGGAGCAACGAATCCAGTAGAACAAGGCGCTGAGCAAGCCCCGAGTAATAATCGCCGCGGGCAGGGCGACCAAGTTCCCAGCAAGCTTTGATCCTGCTTCAAGAACAGTCATGAGAATCATCGCGACGGTGCGATAGGTTGAGTGTCCCGCCAAAATATGCCCGAGTTCATGGCCCATCACGCACTGGATCTCTTCATCCTTAAAGCCCTCGACCAATGCGCTGGTGACAACCACATAGGGCGTCTTAGAGCCAAAGGTCCAGGCGTTGACGGCGAAGGAGTGGGCGAGGTAGAGAGGAGGGATCGGGTCGATGTCGAGGGTTTTCACCGCTTCGAGGTAGATATCATAGAGCGGTTTGGCTTGGTTCGGACCACAACGGACGAAGTTCGATCGGTTCTGAAAGTCCATAACCGGCTCGATGCCCATTCCTATGAGCAAGCGAACAAGCCGGTCAAAGCCCGCGGTGTTCTTGAGCGCCTTCTTGGCTTTCGCGTCGAGGGGATGCTCGAAACAGGCGCTGGAGAGACGTTCAAAGTGCTTTCGATCCATGGATCGTCCTTGTCTAAGAATGTGAACCGACCAGGGATGAAAGAATCCCAGTCTTCAAGCTACCACTTGGACGCCACAGTGCACAGGCAAGTTCCGGGGAACTTAACTTTCATGGCCGAGAATCAAGCGCTGGAGCCGCTTCTGCAGCCACGCCCACAGTCAGCGTCCCAAGCCCGGAAATGCTCGCTTCGAGTTTATCTCCGGGATGCACCGGCCCAACACCTGCAGGAGTCCCCGTGATAATGACATCTCCCGCTCGCAGCTGGAAATACTGAGAAACATAGGAGACGCAATGATAGGGGGAGAGGATCATCTGGTTGGTACAGCCCTCTTGGACAACCCGACCGTTGAGCTTTAGGTTCAGATCAAGCTCCGAAGGCTTTGAGATCTCGGATGCAGGGACGAAGCTCCCTAAAGGAAGCGAAGATTCAAAGGCCTTAGCGATATCCCAAGGCCAACCTTTCTTTTTGAGATCGTTTTGCAGATCTCTCAAAGTCATGTCCAGGGCCACGGCGTACGCTGAGATGCAAGCCGGAGCATCATCAACGTGGACAAAGCGGGCATCCTCACCAAGCTGCAAGGCCAGCTCAATCTCATGATGGCAAGACCCAGAGTCGTGAGGAATGACAATAGTTCCCCCGTCGGAAATCACAGCGCTGAGAGGCTTCATGAAGATGAGGGGCTTCGCGCTCGGGTCGTTGCCCAGCTCTCGGGCGTGGGCGGCGTAGTTGCGACCAATGCAGTAGATGTTGCGAATGGGGAGGGTAGACATGATTCGGCCTTTTTTCTCCAGGAGTCTATTGAGCTTCGAAACTCAGGCTCGCTCTCTCGTGGGTGAAAGCTATGTTCTTCCTCCACGAATCACCTATGATTTCTCGGAAGCACCTGAGTTCGTCTTGATGAGATTTCGATTGAAAGGCGCGAGGCTTATTTCAAGCTTCTTCACTTGATTCAGTCGTAACAGGATCATGACCACGCTCGCTATGGAGAGGGCGAAAAAGACGCAGGTCGCGACGAAGCCGAAGACGTGGTCTGTAATTCCGTGGCGGGCGAGGATAAAGCCGGCAAACGCGGTCACAAGGAATGAGAAGAGGGCGAGTAGTATCCAGTGATCCTTGCTGGATTGGGTGTGTGCGAGGTCAACCTCCATGCCTAGCAGTTCGGCAGAGCAGTTGATGCAGCGACGAAATCGATCTTGGAAGCAAGGCATGCAGCTTTCTTTGTCGCAGATGGGGCATTGCCTGGAGTCTTCGCCGTGGCTTCCGCAGCAAGAGCAGCGGTGGTTCTGATTTCTGCGAAGGCTCGCTTGAAGCACCTGTTCGCCCTGGCAGGAGGCGCAGCAGCCGTGGTCGGTCCAACAACCTATATGATGACGAGACAGGCAAGATTGGCAGACGAAGGCTTCGCTTTCTGGGAGACAGTCTTCGTGGCAATAGGGACAGCGAGTCGGGCTGCCATCGACGGTGATTTTACTGTCGACTCCACTTTTGCCCTGCTTAGACTTTTCCATAAAGACCGCGATATCACTCTTCTAAGATCATGCCTTTGTCAGCAATCTCGAATCCTTGAGGCCACTTGGTCTCGGAATCATATAGCGCGCCTGCCAAATCTGCATCCTGCAAATCGGCATCAGTGAAGTCAACGGCGCTGAGGTCGGCGCCCGTGAGAGTCGCGCCCCGAAGCACGGCGCCGTGGAACTTGGCATAGCTAAGGTCGCTGAAGGAGAAGTCGGCGGAATCAAGAGCAGCCTTGCCGAAGTTGGCGGCGCACAGATCGGCGCCCTTAAAGTTGGTGTTTTCAGCGTGGGCATCTCTAAGGTCGAGGCCGCAGAGGTCGGCGCCCCCCAGTTTAGCGTTCTTGAGTGTCGCGCAGCGGAGGTCAGCCCAGCGCAGGCTGCCTCGGCTGAGGTCAATGTCATCCCAGGGGGCGAAGCGGAGATCGAGCCTGCCCGCAGCCGTGGGCGCGCTTTTGGTTTCGGTGATGAGCAAGAGGAGACTCTTCCACTCTAGATTGTCCCAGCGGGCTTTGAGCTCGCTGGGATTTTCGATCAGAGCGTTATCGATGTCGCTTTCTAAAATATCTGCGGAATCGGGATGGGATTCTTCGCTGCTCATCATTAATTTCATCCTCGATGAAGGAGGTTCTAGCGACCTCCTAAACCAATGCGACCGGGAGACCAGTAATAGTAAAATCCTGGGCGCAAAGGTTCGAGTATTGATCCGAAGTCAACATTGACAAGAGGAGTCTGCTTGCCCTGGTTGGCCTTTGCGTAAACCCCGTTGACCCGCTCATTCTCTCGATGATAGCGAACAATGCGAGGATTCACGGTACCGGAGAGATCTGCAGCAAGTTTAAAAGAATCTTCGATGTACCCGATTTCGTCGACAAATCCGGCCTTCTGGGCGACCTTCCCAGTGAAGACACGACCGTCCGCCATTTCTTTGAGTGTGGAGGGTTTGAGGCCGGGGCGGCCGTCGCGGACTTTTTCGAGAAAGGTCAGATACATTTCGTCAATAATCGCTTGGAGGACCTCTTTTTCAGCGGCTGTCGAGCCTCGGAAGGGTGAGCCTATGTCCTTCTTGGCAGCGGATTTAATAGGGGTGACCTCGACGCCGATCTTTTGAAGGAGACCTTCAAGGTTGAAGGTTTGCATGATGACCCCGATGCTCCCGGTGACCGTGGTGGGGTGGGCGAGGATCTTGTCGGCGGCGACGGCGACGTAGTAGCCCCCGGAGGCCGCGGTGTCCATGAGGACCGCGACAACGCTCTTTCCGGTGTCTTTCTTAAACTTGGTGATTTCTCGGTGGAGAATGTCGCTGGCTGTAACGGTGCCGCCGGGGCTGTCGATCTTCAAAATAATGCCGGCGACATCCGAGTCGTTGCGAGCTCGCTTGAGCTGGTCGAGAACCCGCTTCATCATGCTCTCAGGGGCTTGGCCGAAAAGCGGAGCGCTGGGGGCGTGATCGCTGATGCCTCCGGAGATGTCGATGAGGGCAATTTTCTTACCGGATCCGGCTTTTACAACGGTTTCGGTGTACGGTTTACTCTCGGGGCTGAGATCGATGTTTGCGAAGATGCAGCCGGTCATCCAGGGGCTTACGGCGAGCAGGAGTGCGAGTCGGAGTTTGGGAGACATAGGACTTCCTTTGGTTTGCGGTCTCTGTTTCTGAGTCTTACTTTTCGGCGAGGATAAACAGCTCGCTTGGTTTTGGAGAGCTTCGATGGTTCGGATACAGGAACAAAAGTTGAAGCGTCAGATCAGACGATATCTTTCGGATTCTTTTAAGAGTTTGGTCTTAGAAAATGGTTCCGGAGAAAATTGGCTTTTGACCTTAGATCGTCATCCGGAGACACAGGCCGCCGTGATCGTGGCTCGTCATGGGGAGCGAACGGTGGTCCATCCCCGGGAGCAACTCGAAGATGTTCTGGCGCGGCTGAGCCGGGACGGCTTCTTTAAACACAATTATATGATTGGTAAGGGCACGCGAGTCAAGGTGGATGCGCGGTACGGCAAGGCCAAAGTGCAGCAATTGGAGGAGACCGCTTGGAAAAAAGTGTCTGGAGGTCGGGAGGACATCATTCGTCCGGACAATGCGGGGAATGTCCTCAAAGCCATTGGCATCATGAAAGAGAACGGCAGTATTTCGGCCCGGGAGCACAAGAAATACAAGCAGATTAATGACTTCCTCAGAGTTTGCAAACCGGTGCTAGACAAGATCATCAATCGTCCCAGAAAGACCGCCGACTTCGTCCTGGAAGTGAGTGACTTAGCCTGTGGAAACAGTTATCTAGCCTTTGTCTTAGCGTGGTACCTTCAGTCATTGAAGTTGAAGCACCGTGTTCACGGTATTGATTCCCGGCAGGATGTCATCGATCGTTCTATCAGGCGGGCCGGGGAGCTTTCTTATTCGCAGATGAGCTTCGAAGTGGCGTCCCTGAGAGAGAGCACTGACCGCGATTGTCACCTGGCTGTATCTTTACACGGCTGTGATAAGGCGACGGATGAAGCCATCATTAAGGCAGTTGTCGCCGGGGCTGAGGCCCTGATGATTGTGCCGTGTTGCCAGAATGAGGTCTTCTTGCAATTGGAGAAGGCCTCGGCTTTTCCTGAGCTATGTAAGCAGAGTCTGTATCGACGAGCCTATGCCACGGTTCTTACCGATAGTCTTAGGGCTTTGGCCTTGGAAGCCTTGGGATACAAGGTGAAAGTGCTTGAGTTTACGGCGGCCCTGCACACGAGCAAGAGCCTTATGATTCGTGCAGAGAAGGCGCGGGGACCTCAGCCGCAATTGAAAAGAGAGTTCCAACAGAGTTGTCAAAAGCATGGGGTCAAGCCGGCGATCATGGCTATTTTCGACGCTGCGGATGGGGTGTAATCCTCGACAGGGCCTTACTTTATTGAGCTGGGAAGATCCTAGTGATTCAAATTGAGGGTTTTTCGGAGAGTCTTGAGATAGATGTAAGGAAGCTGTGTGTCCCTTGCTTGCATGGTCCTTGCATCTGCGTTTAGGTCAGGGGTCATAGGAGCTTGGAGAGAACGGGAAAAAGTGAGGACGTAAGTCGCCTGTAAGTCTGTGTTTGCCCTCTGGCAAAGGGAAAATATGGGTCTAGACTGTGGGGAAAGAAAGCAACGAAACCACGGCACGATTCGCCAGACAATTCAATGGGAGCCACTGACATGATTCGCAAAATTGCCCTCGCCCTCTTCGTAACGACCTTGTTAAGCAGCGGGACACTTTATGCTAACTCCAGCAGTGACGTCGCTTTTCTAAAGGCCATTCCTAAAGCTGGTAAGAAGAATAAAAAGAAGAAGAAAGTTCGCAAGGGTGAAGAAGGCAAGAAGGCCGTGAAGCCCGTGGCGGCGCCTGAGGTTCTTTGGGTACGCCTTGAGGGTCATCAGTTAAGATCATTGCGCCTTAAGCAAAAAGCGCAGAACAGAATGATGCGTCGAGACGTCAACCGTGAGTATCACCGCTTTCCAGTCGAGCTTACAAAGACACAGAAATTGGCGATTCGCATTGCGTTGAAGATTAAGAAGCCCTTGCCCCGCAAGGTTTACCTTTGGGTTGACTTCCAAAACCTGCGTAAAGACGTCGACAGAAGCCGCTTCCCCATATTCATTACCCGTAGTCCGGAGCAATTCAAAGAGAAGAACCCCTCCGATCCAAAACCTGCGGGTCAGTAAAAGCAAGCTGGCACAGAGTGAGTTCATTGACTGTCAGTTAATTATCGACTGCGAATGAGCCATTCTTTGGGGACAGATAAGTTCTCTACTAAATCTTGTATATCGTCGAGATAGCGGCGGGCGTCCTGAGGATAGCCCGCCGTTGCTTTGAGTCCGGGCTTTTGTGCCTGAAAGTGTTTATTGAATTGTTCGACGAAGATCTCTCGAATGTATTTACACAGCATTGATGAGAGCGCCACGGCCATACTCTTGGAGTCGGCCTTTTGCATGAAGCGGACTTCGACTGTTCTTTTGCCGTCGCCAATACTGTAATGAGACTGCTTGCTTCCTTCTTCTTTAATTGTGATAACCCGGCCGGGGAAGAGTTCCCCGAGGACCCGGGAGTATTTATCGCGCCCGCCAAGCTTATCGCAGACGAAGTAGATGTCTTCATCCAAGGGTTCCCTTTTTAGCACTGATGAGACCAGGTATTTGAAATTGCCGAGATGAAACGTGGCTTTGTTATTGGTCTTAATGATTCCTTCATTGAATTCCCGGGCATTGACGGGGTGAGTGACGAAGCCGCGAAATTCAATCTCAGCTTTGGCCAAGGCTTTTTCGACCCGTCGTCCGTGCTCGATGACTTCCCCCTTCCACCCGAAGAGGGGGAGTTTTCGCTCCATTAAATCCGCGTACCATGGGAGATTTTCATACCGTTTTAAGTCCACATCGCAACCAAGAAGGAAGTCCCCGAAGTTTTCTGGGAAGGGGGCCCGGGTGAGATAGAAGGCGAGGACACCGGTTTCGAGTTGTTCTTTGCCGTTTTTGCCCTTTTTGATCTTCTTGGAGTCGTCGATCCAGATGGTGTACGGTTTGCCTTTGCGCTCTTGCCGGCTGGTGGGGGCGAGGGCTTGCCAGAGGTTCCGTGGCTCTTTGAATTGGAAGCTTGAGGATGTCACGACTAAGGGACCCAAGGTGGGGCCATAACCCGCTTCGTCTATGCCGACGCCAATCATGAGAGTAATCCTTCTTCGCGTTCGATGAAGTCCAGGTATGTTTCGACGACGTCGCCCCGTTGGGCCTGCCAGAGGTTGGCGAGGAGTTCGACGGAGAATTGAATGATCCGGTCGCTTCCGACGGAGCCGGGCGGAACATGTCCGGCGAGCTCTCGCCGGAGTGAGTGGCCAATTTCTTCGATGGTGGCCTTTGTCTTCTCTGGGAGCACAGCACCCTGGCCGCGTTTTCTGTTTCTTAGGGTATCGGACGAGACGCCGTCGCGGATTTTAGCCCAGAGTATGTCTCGCTCTTCGCCTTCAGATCTCGCGAGCATGGCGAGTTTTGTTTTACTGGCGAGCTCGGGCTTTTTTTCGACTTCTTCGAGGATCTCTTCGGGGAGGCGAAGGATCGCCAGGAGTTGGGAGAGGGAGGCAGGGGAGACGTTGCGTCGCCGGGCAATGGCTCGGAGGGAGAGCTTGGAGCGGGAGAGGAGTTCTTGGAGCTTGCGGGCTTCTTGAACGAGCTTCTTTCCTCGGTTGGGGGACGCCATTGTTCTCCTAGTGATTGGGGCGGTTCACGGGTCCTTCGATTGTTCGGAGGCGTTCTCGGGAGGCCATATCGGGTCGGCGGGTGATTTCGGGGATTCGAAAGCCGTTGTGGAACTTGGTCACGATCTCAACAGCATGGTCCTGAGTCAAGGCGCAACCTGTAGAAATGAAGATGGGTTTGACGTCGGTGGCGGCGCGGTAGGCGTATCCGATGTGTTCTTCGGCGAGGATGACTGGACTTTTGCTCCCGGCTGCGGGGGCCAGATCTTGGAAGGTGCCGGAGAGGAGGTTCTTGGCGATCCCTATTGTGTCGAGCTTGTAGAGTTGGTGATAGCGGCAGGCGGCGCCAAATTTCTCAGGATGAATTGTTCCGTTGCCGTCAATGACGAGGACGTCTATGGGGTTCTGGACACGGGGGAGCAGGATGTCCAAGCCAATTTTTTCTCGGAGGTATAGTTTTCCGGGTTCGTAGGGGAAGCCTGGAGTGACGGTTTCGATGTGTTCTTCGATGACTTTCCCGGCGTCATTAAATAAGGATAGGGCGGCGACGGCCAGGTCAGGGTCGTGTTTGGAGTAGCTGATATCGTATCCGGCAATGATCATGGCAGGCCTCGGGGATTTGGGAGTCTCTTATTCTAATCGGATTGGAGACCGCTGTGAATCGGTCCCTGCGGATTGAAGGATAGAGTGGTTCACCGGCTTAGCGAGGTCGTCATTGAGAGGACCGTGCGGTTCAAGACTGCGTTTATCGATATCAAGGGTGATAGAATAAGACTCAGGAGGGTGGTGTAATCGGGGAACATTCCGGCCTCATAAGCCGTGGAATAGAGGTTCGAGTCCTCTCCCTCCTATTATCGAGGGACTTGAAGTCAATCTAGGGGGTTAGTGTAATTGGGGAACATGCCGGATTCCAAGCCCGGAAATGGAGGTTCGAGTCCTTCACCCTCTGTTTTTTTGGGCCTTGTTCTAGGCTATGTAAATCGGCAGATAAACACCTGCCGGTCCTCGAAACGTACACTAGTAAGAGTGGTGGTGGGCGACAAACTCCGCGCCCCCGACATTGAGTTTTAGCATTTGTAGTGTGAATCTGCACTTCACGGCCAAAGCGCCAAAATTGGGGGAATCCGCCATTAATCTTTCCGATGAATCAGTATTGATTGGCGCTTATTGATCGTCGGAGAAGCCTAGTTTGCGCTGGAAAACTCACCCAAATGGGGCCTGCCCCCATGCTTCGCGCTTTAAAGTGGCCTTTGTATTCATTGGATTCTGCCGCCCTTAGGGCTACTTGCGTTTTGATTTGGGCTTAGCTGCGGTCACAGGAGTCTTACTCGCGAGACGAACAAGCACCTTGTCGTCCTGGCCGTCTTTGCGCAGGAGCAGGGCTCCAGGTTCTTCTGCGATGCAGAGGTAGTTATTATAGAAGATGACCCCACGGAGTACGACTTCTTGAATCGTAAAGTCCAGCTCCTTCCTCACCTCATCAAGCTGCTCCATCTCTTTGGCGTTAAATTTGACCCGCACCGTGGACTCACCGCCCTCAGAATCCAGGCTTGGGAGGTGCAGAGCAACGTCGCCGAGGAAGTCTAGCTCCGTTTCCTCGCCGGCATCCGAACGATATATAAGGGTCGACTGCAGCTGGGAGAGCTTCCAGAATTTGAAGACAAACTGGAACATGATGCGCATGATGGTGGGGCGTTTTTTGTTGTATCGCTTGCTGAGGCCATCGAGGATCGGCAATATCTCATTGGCCACGATGATTCGCTTTTCTGGCAAAATGGTCCTGCTCTCTTGGTTTTTTTCCGCCGATTTACAAACCAAATTATGACCACAAATTTGCATTTAGTCCAGATCGAAGTTCTCTGGACCCAGGGTCTTCTTTAGCGCTTTATAGAGCGCCTGATAGCGCGAAACCTCGCCTTCCTCAAAGTCTCCATATCGAATGTCATACTCTCTTTGATCGCGACTCGTGTCTTTGGGGTTGGAGTTGTGAGGATCCTCCTCTTGCCTAGAGCGAATCATGGCATCATCAGCCGGTAAATCCCCATCATTACTACCCTGCACGTCGCCTACCCCCACGCCCTGAACTATTTAATAATGATACATAGTTCGTTTTGATTGTAAAGGTGAGAGTGGGATTTGGTATGGGCGAGGAGAATTCTAACTCAGTATCCTAACGTCTACAACCCCGCGGAACTGACGTGAATCGGTAACAAATTGGTATATAATCGGCATGCTATAAAAACGAGTGTTTCAATAGCCAATCGAATAGCATTGGTTCCTCACTTTCAACAGCTGCACACTTTCAATGGTCGACACTGATAGTCACGAGGGAATGTGAAATGAGATATTACATAGTATTTGTGTTTCTCCTTGTTACAGGCTGTAAAGCCCAGCTTCTTGGAAATGAGGGGAGTCAAGGCATACCGTATCGATTGCCAAAGAACGCGTTCAAGTTAACAGTCAAGGACGAGCGCGGAGGTTTAAAGGCCAAGCCCGTTTACGAACTGACTCATGAAGTCATTAGTGATGAGGCGCTGTATGGACTGAGCTTCGAACCTGGGTTCTTCACCGATGATACGTTCAACTTTCAGTTTCACCAAACGGGATTCACAGATACAGTGACCTTTGAGGGCGAAAATCAAATTCCAAAATACATTAAGTCTATCGCCAATTTCACAGTAAATGCCGTCAATGCAATCGCCAAAGCCTCCGCTCTGGCTGCAAACGAGGAATCGGAGGCTAAAGATTGGATTGCTATCGCGGAGTCACATATCACAGAGATAAACATAGCCGCCAAAGCGATTGACACAACAGCTCTCAAAACGGCAGAGAAAAACTCGGAGACAGCAAAAGCGAAGCTCGAACTTCAAGAGAAGATTGTTGAGAATCACGAAAAGGAACTCTCGGCGCTTGCTGCCGCTATTAAGAGCTCGGGCGCTGATCTAAAGGGTAAAGCAAAGGATTCTGGAGATTCGCTCATTGCTGCTCGCAAGCAACTTCAGACCCTCCAGAAGGAGGAATCGGCATATCAAACGACATTGAAAGAAGCCCAAGCCATCGCGAATGGGAAGGTGAAGCAAAAGAGCGCCTATAAGGCCGGTGTAGAATACTGGAAAAAACGAGTCGTTATAATGAGGCGGCTACAGTTGGCGGTGCAGGTCGATGCGGTCAGAACAAAAACTGAGACTGAAATGAAGACCCAACTTGAAAACCTCATAGAATCTGCGGAGATCCCGGAGTATAAGCTAACGCCCAATATGACAGACCCCACGGCAATTTTGAGCAGCGAGATTAGAGAATACCGCGAACTTCTTTCAACCGTGACCGGGCGCTTACCAGGAAACAACACTGGAACAGAGTTCTTGTTGGTGCCAGTAAAATCTGAGACAGAAGCTTTGGAAGACGCGAAGAAAAGGAGCGAACTTGCGAAGAAGAAATTTGCAATTGTTCAATCAAAAACCAATCTAAAGAAAAACGCTCTAGAAAGGGTAAAGAAGGCAATCAAACTGAAACTCAAATCTGAGCGTGCAGCGATCAACGCTGCAACAAACGAAGACGAACGGATTGCCGCAGAGACTCGTTTTCAGGCAAAACGAAGCACTCTGACAAAGGAACTGTTGAAGCTAAAGATTGCCGGGTCTGCATACTTAGAAGCTGAGTACAGATTAAGGGCTGCGAAAAAATCAAGAGATCAGAACCGTTTTTACTACATCCTCATTCGCTAAAATCTCTACCTCAATAACAAAATTACAGGAGTCAACAATGTCAATTTTTCGCAGTTCAATGGTCGTCCTGTTCTTCGTGCTATTGACGTCAGGCTGCAGTGCTAGGTTGACACATTTTGAAGACGTTAACACGAACAAGCTAAAGCCCAAAGAAAAGGCGAAGGGTTCTAAAAAAGTAGAGGCGGAGATTTCTCCAAATCAAGGGCTGCGGTATCGTGTCCAAAAAAGTGTGCGGGTTAGCGTAATGGTTGTTGGAATAACAAAAGGCGAGACCTCTGTAGTGGGACGATACGATCATTCCACTACTTGAATTCTGGGGGGGCTCTGCTTGGACCGTATTAGGTGATACGGATGAATCGACGAGGATCATTCGTCG
>JARGOJ010001213.1 GCA_029210225.1 Planctomycetota bacterium | reverse complement strand
TGAGATCCGCGAAGAACTCTTGCTTCAAACTAGAGCGAAGCATTGAGTAGCCAAACATTCCTGGAGTGATTGGCTTGAGCTGATCTGCTCGAAAGCCCTTCTCATACAAGGAGTGCGGCGTCTCCTCGAAATTGAACCATTCAAACTCACAGCCAAAGGCGGGAGTGTATCCCATAGACTCGGCTTTTTTAGTGGTGGTCTCTAACAGACGACGAGGACAACAACTGAGCGGAGAGCCATCTTTATCTTCGAAATGTCCAAGGAAGAACGCGACGTTGTTATCCCAGGGCACTCGGCGATAGGTATTTAGGTCGATGCGAACCTTGGCATCGGGATATCCCGTGTGCCACCCCGTGACCTTCGCGTTGTCATAACAGACATCCGCCGAGTCCCAACCAAAGACGACGTCGCAGAAGCCGAAGCCGCTCTCTACAGCGCTGAGGAATTTATCCTTCAATATATATTTGCCCCTGAGTATCCCGTCGATGTCTGTAATCGCCACTTTGACGCGGCAATCATCGGACTCTCGGATCTCTTTCAAAATCTGCTCGGGGTTCTTCGCTGCGTCCGTCATATCGCTCTTCCTTCTCTGCGGTGAGTTTCCTTGGAGCTTTTTAGCACAGTCTATCGAATCTACGAAAGGGCGGGATGACCTCGGACACTGCGCCGGTTAAAATCACAGCCCATCAACGTTCCCAAAGAGACGAGGCGTCCTTGAGCGAGAAACCCTATTTGATTTATGGCGCGTACGGTTATACCGGCGAACTCACCGCTCGACTCGCGAAAGAGAAGGGGCACAAGCCGATTTTGGCGGGTCGCAATGAGCAGAAAGTGAAGGCGATCGCAACAGAGCTCGGCTTTGAACATCGGGTTTACTCCCTCGATGACATTCCTGCGCGAGAGAAGGCTCTCGAAGATGTCGAGCTCGTTCTTCATTGCGCTGGGCCCTTCTCCAAAACCGCGGAGGCCATGTCCGAGGCGTGTCTTCACACCAAAACTCACTACTTGGACGTCACCGGTGAAGTCGAGGTCTTCGAGCTTTTAGCCACGAAAAATGAAGTCGCAAAAGAGGCCGAGATCATGATACTCCCTGGAGTCGGCTTTGACGTTGTTCCCAGTGATTGTCTGGCGCTTCACCTAAAGCAGCGCCTCCCCGATGCCACCCACCTCGCCCTCGGCTTTCACTCGCAAGGAAAGTCATCTCGCGGCACCGCCAACACCATCGTCGAGAACATTAACAATGGCGGCGTCATCCGAGAGAACGGCGTGATTATCAAAGTGAAGCCCGCGGCGAAGTCTCGAATGATTGACTTTGGTCGTGGCAAGACTTTGGGCGTCACCATTCCCTGGGGAGATGTCTCCACGGCCTATCACAGCACTCAAATACCCAACATCGAAGTCTATATGGCGGTCCCCGCCGTCACGAAGTGGGCCATGAAAAGCACACAAATACTCGGCAAACTCCTCGCGACAAAACCCATACAGAATTTCCTAAAGAAGCGGATCCAAAAAGGTCCAGCCGGTCCCACAGAGGAACAGCGAGCCGAATGGAAAACTTGCCTCTGGGGTGAAGCAACCAATGCCGCAGGAAGGAAAGTGGTCAGTCGACTTGTCGGTCCAGAGGGTTACACCCTGACCGCTCGAACCGCCCTCGCCATTATCGAACGGGTGCTTTCTGGAGACGCTCCGATTGGCTACCAAACGCCAGCGAGCGCTTATGGAGCCGATCTGATTACAGAAATCGAGGGTGTCACTCGAAGCGACGAGGAATGATCAGGGCTTCTTGACGGCCGGAACTTTCTTAGCCGGAGTTTTGGCTTTTGGCAGCTTGCCGTCTTTGCCGATCTTCGCCTTGTTCTCGCGATACCAAGTTGACCAATCTTGAGGTTCAAGGTTCTTTTCCCCAGTGATCTTAATCAGTATCTCGCAGGCTTCATCCCCAAGCTTCTCGTTCTTTGGGAAGCGAGTCAACGCCTCTAAGTAGGTCTTACCTCCGGCGATGACCTTTGCGGTTTTGGCCGCGTCACCATGGAGCGCAGCGGCAACAAAGCGCAGTGGCTTCTGACCTGCGAGTTTTGCTTCAAGGTTCTTAGAGGCCCAAGCGCTTACTTCTTCCGCTGTCTCTGGCTTCTTGCCAACCAAAACACTCAAACAACCTTGAACTGTCGCTTTCTCCTTTCTGTTCCCAAGGAGAGTTGCCATGTCCTCGGCGAGTTCATAGGCTTTGAGGCGAACCGCAGCCAACATAGCCACACGTCGCAGCAAGCGATTCTTGTCCTTTAGGATGACCTCACGCATGAGAGTGATGCGATTGAAGTTAAACTCGGGCGCAGCAGTGTCGAGGGCATCCCAGCGATCGTACCAACGCTCGAAGTCCTCAGCCGTCTTTAGCTTGGAGTCTTGAGTGACAAAGCGAAGCTGCTTCTTCGCCCAACTCTTGAACTT
>JARGOJ010001212.1 GCA_029210225.1 Planctomycetota bacterium | reverse complement strand
GCGATGCAAGCAGCCCTCGACGGCACGACCGAGGTCGCGGTCCCGGTCTTTGCTTCGACTTTGACCACTGTCGCTGCCTTCCTACCACTGTTTATGGTGACTGGAGTCATGGGGAAGTTTATCTCCGTATTGCCCCTCGCGATGCTCTCCTGCCTCCTCGTTTCCCTCGTTGAAGCCATGTTTATTTTACCGGTTCACCTGCGCCACGAAAGCGACAATGAAGCTGGGAAAGACCGCCCATTAAGCTTTCTAGGAAAGGTGCGGGGGAAGATTCGTGGTGCCGTGACCGGCATGTTCGACGTCTTTATTGCGAAGGTGTATGAGCCGAGCCTGAAGCTCTGCCTCAATTATCGCTTAGTGACATTTTCAGTCTTTGCCGCCAGCCTTATTACGGCTGCAGGAATTTTCCTCGGCGGATTTGTCGGAATGGTTCCCTTTCCAAAGGACGAGAGTGAAGACTACATTGCCCGCTTGCGTCTCGCAGATGGGACGCCCCTTGAGACGACCTTGGAACACCTTCAACGAATTGAAAAGTCGGCGAAGGATTTGAATTCAATCTTTAAAGAGAGAAACCTCGGGAATGACGTCGTTGAGCGCGTGATCGCCGTGGGCGGAGAATGGTCGGGTTTGCCACCGGAGCATGGATCACACTTTGGAGAGGTTCAGATCTTACTTGCGGCTTCAGAGCAGAGGAAAGTTGGGAGCGAGGAGATTCTTGCCAAGTGGCGTGAACTGGTGGGCCAGATTCCTCAGGCCATCAGTTTGCTCTACAAAACGAAGGACCTTAAGCCCGGTGGATCTCCGGTTGAAATCATCCTCCTCGGGGATGATATTGACGTCCTTCGCAATGCCGCGGACGATCTTCGGGACAGCCTCAAGGGTTATCAAGGAGTTTTCGATATCGACGATAACCTCCGGCCCGGTAAGCGTGAACTGCGTATTTCATTGACTCCCTGGGGCCGGACAACGGGCCTGACACTGACAGACGTCAGCGCTCAGCTTCGGGGCGCGTTCTTTGGTTCGGAAGCCCGGCGAATTCAGCGGGGCCGGGATGAAATAAAGGTGAAGGTTCGATCGCCTTTGGATGAGCGCCGCCGCGTTTCGCAGCTGCAGAATATGAAGCTCATAGGAAAGAATGGAAAGGAGTTTCCGTTGCTTGAGGTGGCCAAGGTCGACTTCGCACGGGGCTTTAGCACTATTCGTCGCAGGAATGGTCAACGCCGGGTGACGGTCGTTGCAGACGTTGACGAGGCCCAGGGGAACGCCACTGAGATCGTCGCGGACGTCGTGGCGAAGGTCATTCCAAAATTGAAGGCCAAGTATGGTGTGGATTATTCCCTGGAAGGTCAGGCGCAAGAATCCCGCGAGAGTATGCAGAGCCTTGGTCCGGGCTTTGTTTTGGCGCTCTTCCTCATCTATTGCATCCTCGCGGTGCTGTTCCGTTCTTACACGCAGCCCTTAATTATTATGGTCGCGATTCCGTTCAGTATGGTTGGGGTGCTTATTGGACACTTAGCCTTCGGATTGGATCTGTCATTGCTCTCGTTGTTCGGCGCGGTGGCCCTGGCCGGGATTGTGGTGAACGATGCCCTTGTGCTCGTGGACTTCATTAACCGGGGTATTGCTGAGGGATTAAGTTATCGCGCTGCGGTCGAGCGCGCTGGGACCGCACGATTTAGGGCGATTACACTGACCTCATTAACAACGGTCGCGGGCCTTTTCCCATTGGTATTGGAGACGTCGCGTCAAGCGAAGTTCATTATTCCCATGGCGGTCACAATCTCTATGGGTTTGGTCTTTGCGACCTTTATCAATTTGATTCTTGTGCCGGCGCTCTATCTCTTGCTCATGGACGCATGGCACTTTGTGCAATGGATTTGGACGGGTGTCTATGAATCAAATCGAATGCCTCAGAATACTGTTACGAGCATTTCTTCAGCCATTGAAGGCCCTAAGGAAACGGTTGAGTCTGCTCCTAGTGAATAGTTAGCGAGAGCGCATTTGAGATCTGGATTACCGAGTAGTACAGCGCTCTTCACGCTCTCTGCGAGAGCCGCTGAGACGAGGCGCCCTACAGAATCGCGATTGATTGACGATCCCTTTGCCGCGATTTTTCTTTCTCAACTGGGGGTCTCGCAATACGGGCTTTCGCCGCTCTCTTGGATGGTGAGACAGGGAGGCATGGCAGCCTTCGTCGCTATTCGTCATCGAATCATGGACGACTTGTTCTTAGAGGCCTACAGAGGGGGTTACAGACAGGTCGTGAATTTGGGTTGTGGATTTGACAGCCGCCTGTTTCGCTTCAAAAAGGAGTTCTCCGACGGTGCCTACTTCGAGGTGGATCACCCAAGTTCATTTCGATTGAAGAGCTATTTGTTGAATTGCGATGCTGATAGGTCCTGGGAGGAAAACACTCGCAGGATATCCATTGATTTCGAGAGTGAAGA
>JARGOJ010000109.1:7043-14041 GCA_029210225.1 Planctomycetota bacterium | reverse complement strand
TAGAAGTCGGATAGCAGCACGACCCAGTCACCCTTGGCATCCTCGACGCGGTCAAGGTTCTCTTCCATCTGCGACGTGAACTCTGTGTTCATGATGTCGCCGAAGTGCTCCCCGAGCTTGTCCGTCACGATCTCGCCCAGCTTCGTAGCGTGGAGCTTGCGAGATTCCTGGGTAACGTATTTACGGTCTTGAATGGTTTGGGTAATCGCCGAATAGGTCGACGGACGACCGATGCCAAACTCTTCGAGAGTCTTCACCAAGCTCGCTTCTGTGTATCGCGGTGGTGGCTGAGTGAAGTGCTGGCTGTCTTGCAGCTTGCTCAATTGAACGGTCTTGCCTTCGGGAAGCTCTGGCAAGAGGGGCTCATCTTTCTTGACTTTGACCCCGGTCACGAGGGCGTGGCCATGGAAGACAAGGCTTTTTCCTGTGATACGGAAGACGCCGGCGCCGTCGAAGCGCTCGTCGTTTTGCAACTCGCCCTCAAGCGGTGAGGCTAGGGCGACTTTGTCTGAAGGAGTGATCTTCACTTCGATGGTCTTGTGAGCGTAGCGAGCAGGCTTCATTTGGCAGCCGACAAAGCGTTGCCAGATCAGCTGATAGAGCTTGAATTGGTCGTCTTTGAGGTGTTGCTTAATGCTCTCGGGGCTTAGCTCTGGACGTGTTGGACGGATGGCCTCGTGAGCCTCCTGAGCCGACTTCTTCTTCGTCTTATAGACCTGAACTTTGTCGGGCAGATATTCGGCGCCAAACTGCTCTGTGATGTATTCGCGAACCTTATCGGTGCTCTCCTGGGCAAGGTTGAAGCTATCGGTTCGCATATAGGTGATCAGACCGAGGTGACCGAGATCTCCACCTAAATCAATACCCTCATAAAGCTGCTGGGCGATCATCATCGCCTTTTTGGTTGTGTAGCGGAGCTTTGTTGACGCAGCCTGCTGAAGCGTGGACGTAATGAAAGGAGGATAAGGACGGTCTGCTTTCTCCTTCACATCGGCTCTTGAGACGGCTGCGGTGCCTGCTTCGAGTCGTTGGCGAATCAAAGTGGCTCGCGCTTCATTCTCTATATGGAAGCCTTTAGGATCGAGCTTGGCGCCTCCCAAAGAGTGAAGGTCGGCGAAGAACTTTTCGGCGTCTTCGGCGACGCTCTCTTTGAATTCCGCTGATAGACGCCAGTATTCATGGGCCCGGAAGGCTTGAATAAGGCGCTCACGCTTCACAATAATTTTCACGGCGACGGATTGCACACGCCCGGCCGAGAGACCACGCCGAACTTTTCGCCAGAGCAGCGGCGACAGTTTGTATCCCACGAGGCGGTCGAGGAGCCGACGGGCTTGCTGGGCGTTGACCTTGTCCATGTCGATTTGACTGGGATTCTCGAAGGCCCGCTCGATCGCTTGTTTCGTGATCTCGTTAAAGGTCACTCGCATCGCGGGCTTTTTGCTCGCAAGAATTTCTGAGAGATGCCACGCAATCGCCTCGCCTTCACGGTCATGGTCGCAAGCGTAAGCGATTCGGTCGACTTTCTTGAGCGCTTTCTTGAGCTCGCTGACGATCTTCTCTTTGTCGGCGAGGACCTCGTAGGTCGGCGTGAACTTATCTTCAATAGATATGCCGACGTCGTTCCTCGGAAGATCTCGAACGTGACCCATGGACGCTTTCACTATGTAGTTGTCGCCCAGGTATTTATTGATGGTCTTCGCCTTGGCTGGGGATTCTACAATCACCAGGGTCTTTCCAGGCTTGTCTGACTTGGCCTTGCTCTTCTTCGCGGCCTTGGGCTTCGCCGCCTTCTTCGCGGCCGGTTTCTTGGCCGCAGCTTTCTTTGTGGCCTTTTTGGCGGCGGGCTTCTTGGCCGTCTTGGCCCCGTCATCCTTGGCCGCTGGGCTCTTCTTCGCCGCGGGCTTTTTCGCTGCGGGTGTCTTGGCCGCAGGCTTTTTCGCAGCCGTCTTCTTGACGGCCGGCTTCTTGGCTTTCGCCTTAGTCGCCTTCTTTTTCGGCGCGTCGACGGTTTTGGTGCTGGCGTCTTCAGCGTCGTCGTTGAACTTTGTTTGTTCCGACATGAACAATCTCTCGTATGTAGATGGAAGACTGTTTTTAGCCCGCCGATGGAAAAAGTGAATGGCCGAAGAAATATCGTCCCGTAAATCTTCAATCAAGACGATTTTTCTGACGGCGGTTGTCGAAAAGACCCTAAAAAAACGACAGAATCCCTTGTGTATCAATGATTTGCGTCCGATACTAACGGTATCCGAAAAGATTTTGAGAATCTCGAATTTGTCGCTCAGACCGACTTTCCGGGGTCTCAAAATGCCGCCGACCCAAGCCAAAAAAAGTTGACCAGGGTGAGACCATGCGTTCACAGGGTGCAAAGAAAGCAGCGATTTTACTAAGTTTGGCGCTCGCGCCATCATGCGTCATGGCTTGGCTCGGCTTGCGTTCCATCGGAATCGAAGAAAACGAAGCCCGTCAAACAGCCTTGACAAAAGCTCAAAAAGCCGCGACCCAGATCGACAGTTTTCTAGAAGAGCAGATCGCCTTTCGCGGCGCTCGATTCGCCGAAGAGCTGCGAGGCGCCCCTGAGAATTCTGATCTTGAGAGCTTAGCTCGACTCGGCCAGCGCTTCGCACGCAATCACCCCGACTACCACCTCGCCTTTGGGGTCGACCTCAACGGCGCCCTCGTCATTCCTGAAGCAAGCCCCTATAACCAACGTCCTCCTCCCACCGCACGTGAAATTGAAATCGTCCGCAACGCACGAGACTTAGCGCGGGCCTCTGAGAAAGAAGCAGGCGGACAGAGCTTCGCCCAATCGATACTCCTCGGCGCCGCTGGAGACATCGATCACTATGATTTAGAAGCGTCCATCGAATATGAACTCGCCCAACTCGCGCTGCGGAGCGGGCTCCCAGAGCTCGCCCTCGATCACTACCGCCGGCTCTTCATCGAATACCCTGACGCACGCCGCAATGACCGCTTGGTCTACAATCGTCGCCAGACTTTGCCGCCCTTCGCGCTGACCGTCTGGCCCGCCTTCGCCGACTTACTTCAACGAGTCGACGGCCCAGAGCTGCCGCCCCTCTCCCCCCTGGCCAACCTCGCGGAGAACCTCGCGACCAATCGCTGGAAGCTCCCCGGCGCCATTCGAGACACGCGATGGAACCTCGTCCAAAGCGACCTCAAAGACCTCGCCGCCAAATGGCTCAAAGCCGAAAAAATAGAGCAAGGCCAGCGTGTCCAAAAAGAACACCTTCGAATCATAGCCCTGAAGCGATCCCATGATGTCATTCACTCAAGGACAGCCGCAGAACTCGGTCGCCGCCTCGAAGAGTTCGTCGTCAAGGCAAAGACTGGCGTGAGCGCTGAGCTTCTACAGCCGAGCACGATAGAGATCTCGACCCTTGAGGGCCCTCACCTATATATTGCTCTCCCGCTCATTCTGGGAGAGAGCACGGCCATGCTCGCGGTAGAGCTGAACCTTGAGAGCCTTGTGAGAAACTTGCGGAGCAAGCTCCCAAACCTCGCGTCCCCCTATGAAGCGCATGTTTCATTGTTTGAGAATGGACAAGTGCTCGCCCGCTTCCCCGATCGGGAGAGCTCGGAGGATAGCGAAGCGGGTCTGCCTTCGCTTTCATCGATTCACAGCTGGAACATCGTCTCAGAGCCTCAAGATAAGGACGCACCGGCCATTGAGGCCCGAAAACGCTGGTTTTACTATGGCATTCTCGTCTTCTCCTGCCTCATGGCCGCCCTCATCGGCAGCGTGGTCACGGTGAAGTCAATCGATCGTCAGGTCATGCTGGCCAAGATGCGGACAAAGCTCGTTCGCAATGTCTCTCACGAGCTTCGCACTCCGGTCGCTTCGATTGGGATGCTCGCCGAGATTTTGCAGGACGGCGGCTTGCCGAAAAATCGGGAAAAGGACTACTACGATCGTATTGCCCGGGAATCTCAACGCCTCGGGATGCTCGTCGAAAAGGTCCTGTCGCTCTCGCAAATCGAACAGGGAGCGAGACAGTTAGAGCTTCAGGATGAAGCGATTGGTCCGCTTACAGAGCTGCTCGTTGAAAACTTTCGCCTCAGCGAGGAAGGACGGGCGGTCGCGATTGAGTTTGACGATCAATCCGCGCAAGCGTGTGCATTGGCAGACGCCGAGGCTTTGGATCAGGTGCTTAACAACCTGCTCTCTAATGCGGTGAAGTATGGTGAGGGCAAAAAGGTTGAAGTGAGTGTCGGAGTTCAGGGAAAGAACATAACGGTGTCGGTTCGTGACTATGGCCGCGGCATTTCGGCGGAAGCGCGAGCGAAGCTGTTCTCTCCATTTTTCCGAGAGCGCCCCGAGGACAACAGCGCAACAGGGATAGGCATCGGCCTCACCATCGTGAAACAACTCGTTCATTTGATGAAAGGTCGAATTGACATCGATCCCAAGATATCCTCGAATGGCACTCGCTTCATCGTGTCTTTGCCGCGACGCCGTGTTCAAGCGCCCACACCTTTGGAGAATTCATGACCGTCGACATAGAGATTTTGCGCCGCAAAATGCTCTTCCTAGGCCTTACAGACGCTCAGCTCCAATCGGTGGCCCAGATTCTTCGTTCCCGGGTCCTCAAAGCCGGAGAGGTCCTGGTTGAATCTGGCGATTTTGACGAGACTCTCTATATAGTGGAGCGAGGCTCTGTTGAATTACGTGTCGCTCATGAAGAATCGTTCCGGGTCACGGCAGTTTTTCAGACAGGAAGTTACGTTGATGAAGGTTTTGCCGGTGATTTTTTTGGAGAATTCTCCATGCTCGACCTCACTCCTTGGCAAGCATCCGTCGTCGCTCGCGCTCGCACTGTGCTTTTAGAAATCAACCGTGAAGAGCTTTACGATTTATTCTCACGGGATGCAGATTTGAAAGTTGGAATGGTTCTCAACATCGCTCGGGTGTTGTCACGAAGACTTCGTTTCAGTTACCGTCAAGCGGCCACAGAATCCATTAGACCTACGACGTGATCACGGAGTCCTTCGTTGCTCAATTTCTTCCGCAAAAGTAAGCGCTCGGTGTTAGTAGGTCAGGGGACGCGCCCGCGAGTCGGCATTATTACTCAATATGCGACGCGTAAAGGTCACACAACCCTCTCGAAGTGCATCGAATTCGCGCTGGGGAACACGCCTTCGGTCTTCTCGATTCGAAAGCTCTCTCGCCTCAACGAAGAGGTCCTCTCCGTCAAGTCTCATCCCGTTGAAGCCTGTCTTCTCCACGACCGAGTCGTGGCGCCTCGGACTCAACTCAAAGACTGGCTCAAGCATCAAGACATCATTGTGATCGTTGAGAGAGCGACCCCCAGGCTCTTCGAGCTATGCAAAGAACAAGGGATTCGTTGCGTCGTCGTGCCAATGATCGACTGGCTCCCCGACGATCCTGTCCAACGCCGAGATGGACTCAAGGACGCGGACCTAGTCGTCACTCTCACCGAGCAGGCCGCTGCCGTTCTTCAACACGACGGCCTCGACAATGTGCGCTACATTCCGGCCTCGCTGTACTGGCAAATTCCTCCGCCGCGTCCCGCCCGAAAAAGCCGCATCTTTTATTTCAATATTGGCGTTGGGGGTCCGCTCAATCGCCGAAACGTCCCCATGGTCCTCGACATTTTCAACAAGCTCCTCGACAAGCACAAACACGCCAAGCTCGTCATGAAAATGGTCCCGAAGGCGCGAAAATATCTCGGGGACCTCGGACCGCTCCATCCAAACATCGAGCTTATCGAACGCAGCATGACTGGCGACGAAATGCGCGAGTTACAACGCAGCGCCGATGTGAGTCTCTTTCCCACCCGTTTCGAAGGCCTTGGTTTTCCACTTTTAGAAAGCCTGCACTCAGGCGTGCCGGTCATCACGACCGACGCTCCGCCCATGAACGAGTTTATCGCTCACGAGAAGAACGGTTTGCTTATCAAGGCTAGCGCTGCGGGTTTGTTTGGCGGCCAAAAGCTCTGGGACTTGGACAAAGATGACTTTGAGCGCCACGTCGATCGCCTCATGTCCTTAGACAGTCAAGATTTCCTCGACAGCCTCACTCAACACACCCTCGATGGAATCGGCAAGCGCCAGGAAGCATGGACACAAATCTGGGGCAGTCATTTCGAAAAGCTGAGCCCCTTTGTTGTCAACCTCGGCGCCGGAGAGAATCAGACCCCCGGAGCCTGCAATATTGACCAAAAGGCCCTCCCAGGTATTGACGTTGTCGCCGACGCCAAACAGCTGCCCTTCGCCGACCAAAGCGTCGACGAGTTGATCGCTGAGGGACTCTTAGAGAACTTCCCTGTCTCAGAAACCGAAGGCATTCTTGACGAGTGGGTTCGGGTGCTAAAACCAGGTGCGAAAATCCGAATCCAAACGGCAGACCTGAAGGAGCTTTGTCGGCGGTTTTATAAAGGCAAGCTCTCTGTCGATTCCCTGGTTGCATCCCTTTATGGAGCAAAGGGCGAGCAAGGGAGTTCACACAAAGCTGGCTTTGATGAAGAAAAGTTAAGATCTCTGCTTAAGAGCAAAGGGATTGAAAAGATTGAACGTGTGACGGAGCAGCTTTCCTCCGATAAACTTTGCCTAGTTGGACGTCGTTCCCGATAAAATACAAAAATACCTACATTTCAGGCAATCCTTCAAAGACGGCACCAAGATCTGCTTAGACCTAGGGTTCATTCGCTCCTTTGCGCTAGAGAGACTCGCGTGAGGCCTTTCATAGGGCACGCAATCCTGCTGGAGGGTCGCTAAATGCGTAGGTTAAGGGTAGGATACCGCGATACAATCCCATGACTAATATAGAGATATGTTGATGGTTGAACTTTCATCAATCGCCCTTTTGCCAGGAAACACAACTCGCGAGCAAGCGGACGCGGCGGCCCAGGTCATCGCTCCGATCACCCGAGAAGATGTGGTCTCTGCCAGCCGTCGAATTTGGATTACACGCTTCGTCATTGAGAAGGTCCCCCAAGTTCAGGCTGTCGATATCATGG